>JBDSLD010000260.1:0-7570 GCA_039916545.1 Ferruginibacter sp. | reverse complement strand
ACCCGCAAATAACTGTAGGATTTATTTTATGAAAAAACTACTACTCATATTATTATTCATTCAATTCTTGTGCAGCTGTAAAAAAGAATACGAGGCGCCTGTACCAGATTCGGCCGGTTGGGCAGAGTTTGATGGTGCAGCTGCTATGCCTCTGCCTGTCACCACCCGCAATGCAATGGAAGGCGTTTATACATTAAGCGATGGCAAAAGCGTATTCGGAGAATTGGCAGCCATTAAGTGGAGCTACATCCATACCGGTGCTGATACTACATTTCATATTTCCGGTTTTTTCGGACAAGATATTGCTTACTTTATCTGCGAGGGAAAAAGATCCAATGGAAGCATATTGCTCAATGGTTACTGGCGTAAAATGGTGAGCACTGAAACCGGTATTATGCGGTTAACGATCAATGCCGCGAATGGAGCTGATCTATTATTCTCACCTGATCCTGCAACTACACCAGGCAGCATAACTATGGAAGGCATGTATGGCTATTCTGCTGCAACACCTTCAAATGTGATCTCCTTGTCTTACACCCGCAGGTTAAATTCCAGTCCGAATTATTTTCAAATTATGGCGCATCGTTCCGGCGGACGGACCGCTGACCTTTTACCATCGTCAGAAAATTCTGTAGAAATGATATTAAAGACCCCGGAGTTCGGCTCGACAGGAATTGAGATAGATGTGCGGTTTACAAGCGATGGCGTTCCCATATTGTACCATGATAATTCACTTAACCTTCGCCTGATACAAAAGTCGGGGCTGATCGGCGCCATTGAAAATTATTCTTATGCCCAGCTGTCAACATTCGTGAGGCTGATTCATGGAGAAAGGATCCCAACCCTTCGCCAGGCACTGGACGCCGTTGTGTACCAAACACAGTTGTCATTCGTTTGGCTGGACACAAAATACAATGGCCCCATCGATACCGTGCGGGCAATTCAAAAGGAATATCTGGCAAAGGCTGCAGCAGCAGGGAGAACCATTCAAATTGTGATTGGCATGCCAGGCCAGCAACAGTTTGAGCAGTTTTTATTATTACCTGATTTTTTCAATACGCCTTCCTTGTGCGAGCTGGGTATAGACGAAGTTAAAAAAAGCAATGCGAAAGTATGGGCGCCAAGGTTCACGAATGGAACTCAAAACGAGCAGGTGGCCGAAATACATTCGCTGGGCAAACTCGCTTTCGTATGGACACTGGATGTTCCTGAATTTATAACCCAATTCGTCAATGATGGACGATTTGATGGCATCCTGTCGAATTATCCATCCTGCGTAGCTTATAATTATTATGTACATCAATAAATATAAAATACTGATCGCGGTGCTGCTCATACTTATAAGCAGCACCAGTGGTTTTGCGCAAAAGGATCCTGAAATTGAAGTGCGGTCAAAAAGAGACAAATCATTCAGGCTGTACATTGGTGGCGGCATTTCTTATTACACCGCTACTATCAATCAGCCCACAGGGCAAAAAATTAATGTAACAAGGACCAGCCCGGCAACAACTATAAGGGTCATGTGGTTTCCACAATACCGGTTACGGATTGGACTTGAATCGGGCAAAACCACCTTCTATTCTTATGATCTTAAGAACGGAAACAATTATGGCAAACTCCGACTTACTGCCGTACCTGTGCTGGTTACCTGGTCAATGCCTGTTCTAAAAAGGTTAAATATCTATGCAGGTTTTGGTTCCTATTTTTTAACCACTCACCTGGATTATCTCGGCAAGGTTAATTCAAAAAGCGTGAGTTTAGGCTCGAATTTTGCGCTGGCATACCAGCAGCCCGTTTCTAAGAAGCTACAGTTGGCAGCGGAGGTAAAATGGATGAATGCCTTTGTCACAAAGAACGCCGCCGTTTCTGCGCAGTTGCAGTTAGCCTGGAAATTTTGGGAATGGAGCAGCTTGTGATATGAAAAAACAACTCATTTATTTATCAATTCTTTTGTTTTGTTCTTTATTGGCAATGGCACAGGTTGAACAGGCTCCTCCCACACCCGCACCCACCACTGAAATGATCTTTGTTAGCGATACACAGCAGCCCATGTGGGTGGAAAAGATATTGCTAAAACCCAACCGAAATTCCACCGCTACCGCTGATATACTTGCTGAAATTTTGAGGAGAAAGCCGCAAAGCCTTTACATGCTGGGCGATGTCGTCGGGCTTGGCTACAGAAATAAAAAATGGAGAAAAGTAGACATATTTTTAGACAGTTGCCGTAAAGCCGGCACCAACGTTTGTGGCATCCTCGGTAACCATGAAATAATGGGCCGCCGGAAAAAGGGTGAACTCAATTTTGCCAAAAGATTCCCGATGAACTTGCGTACCGGTTATGTATCGCTAGCCGACTCGGTAGCAATTGTATTATTGAATTCAAACTTTAATTCTTTATCTCCGACCGAATTAAAAAAGCAGCAATCCTGGTATGAAGATGTGCTGGCTGAATTGGATAAAACTGATTCGATCAAAGCTGTGATCGTTGCCTGTCACCATGCCCCTTTTTCCAATAGTAAGGTTGTTAAAGGCTCGGGAAAAGTGCAGCAATATTTTGTGCCGGCATATATAAAATCAAAAAAGGCACAACTTTTTGTAACCGGTCATGCGCATGTGTTTGAGCATTTTAAACAACAGGGAAAAGATTTTGTCGTTATCGGTGGCGGCGGTGGATTGCACCAGCCACTTAGTATGTCTGCCAACCGCCTGCCTGACCTGGCGGCTGATTACAAACCCATGTTCCATTACTTATCTGTGCAAAGGATCGGGGATAACCTGGCGATCACCTCACATTTCTTAAAGGACAATTTTTCCGGTTTTGAGATCGGGCATTCATTCATCCTACAACCCGGCAGCGATAAAGTTCCAATGCAAAGCGGGCAATAATCGTCGTGGGTATTTTGAAAATTAAAGGTGTTTACCTATTTTTTTAACCTGGTGTATTTTTCAATGTTAAGCCGGTTAACGCCCGCACTTTCTACCTTTTCCACCCCTCTTTGAATAAGTGTATCGTTATTTATACTGATGGTAAATGTAAAGTCATTGCCTTCCCATTGCCTGTCGTTACAATATTCCAGGTGTTCTGTGTAGGTGCTGTCTTTCAAAGTATAACTGCCTCCGCCTGCACCAAAGCTTGCTGCGGAATCTTTTCCCTTTTTCAGGTCGTGATTTAAAAATGCAAAATGATTATCATTGATAATCTTGATGAAGGAAATATCCTTTGTGTAGTCGGTAACGGTAGTATCTCCTTTTTCAATCAGTGTTCCAGACAGGAGTTGCCATGTTCCGGTGATTGGGCTAACTGCCGGCTCAGGTGATTTATTGACAAGGCACCCAAAAAATACAATGGCGAGAGATAATGTAAACAGAATTTTTATCTTCATAATGAATCGTTTATAGAATTTAATTCGGTTAAGAAATAAAGATACCGTAAAATGAATAATGATCAACCCTTTTATCTTTTGCCTTTGCATCCCATATTTCGTTTTCTACGTATAATCAGTTATATTTATAATCGTGCTTCAAAAAATGATTATTGAAAATAAGCCTGCCCGGCAACATTAATTCCTTTTTAGTAAACAGTCTATGAAAGTCATAAAAGAAAAACATCCTTTACTGATCCGCTGGACGCATTGGATCAACTTTCCCTTACTGACCATCATGATCTGGAGCGGCCTGCTTATTTATTGGGCCAATGGCGTTTATACGATCACGTTATTTGGCCATACTTATATTAAATTTTTCCCGGAATGGTTTTACAAAATGTTGAATATTCCTTACCGCCTGGCGGAAGGTATGGCCTTTCATTTTTTCTTTATGTGGCTCTTTACGATCAATGGTTTTTGTTACGTGATCTACACATTGGTGTCCGGTGCCTGGCGGGAGCTACTGCCCAACAGGCGCTCCTTTAAAGAAGCATGGCTGGTGCTGTTACACGACCTCCATATCCGCAAAACAATACCACCACAAAATAAGTACAATGCCGCGCAACGCATCGCTTATACCTTTACTGTTTTGATGGGCATCGGTTCGGTAGCAACAGGACTGGCGATCTACAAACCTGTTCAATTCTATTGGCTTACCTGGCTCTGCGGTGGCTATCATTTTGCCCGGATATTGCACTTCGCATTAACAATCGGGTATGTACTCTTTTTTATTATCCATGTCATACAGGTTATGCTGGCGGGCTGGAATAACTTTCGTTCTGTGGTAGCTGGTTTTGAGGTTCAGAAAACAGCGTCTCTACCGGTAAGCGCGGATGTACCGGAAGATGAAAACCCGCCCTCACCGCAAGAAGCAAATCATTAAAATAAGTTCAGTAAAAAAAAATAATATGGAACAGCCAGCCAATAAAAAGCAACGGAAAGAATTGACCGTTCAGCAACAGATCAACCGGCGTAGTTTTATATCCTTTGCCACATTTATTGCCGCAGGTAGCGCCCTGTTTGGCGGCTGGAAATGGTTGTATCATTCGGAAGATGAAACAGCAGGTATCACTGCCGGGGCAAAAAAACCATTGCGCCGGGCGCTTAATCAATCGGAACTAATCTTGCAAAAGACCTTTAGTAATAATCACCTGGTAAAAACCTATCCTAAATCGATGGCCGCTAAAAAAGTGCGTGTCAATAGCAGTATCGGTATGAGAGACCAAAGTTTTCAACCGGCAGCCTGGATGCTGTCTGTTATCAAAGACGGTGGAGAAGTGTTAAAATTATCCATTGATGAAATAAGGACCCTTCCAAAAACAGAGATAGTTTTTGATTTTAAATGTGTGGAAGGATGGGACCAGGTACAACATTGGGGCGGCGTAAGATTTGTGGATTTTATAGCGCATTATGGATTGCAGGAATTTACAAAAATGAAATATGTCGGCATGGCAACGCCCGATAAAGGATACTATGTCGGGCTCGACATGGACAGCGCTATCCACCCGCAAACTATACTGGCCTACGAAATGAATGGGCGGCCCCTGGTGCTGGCCCATGGCGCACCCTTGCGACTTATTATCCCGGTAAAATATGGCATTAAAAATTTAAAGCGCATTGGTAACATTTCTTTTAGCAATGACCGTCCCCGTGATTATTGGGCCGAAAATGGTTATGATTATTACTCTGGCTTGTAAGAACAATCGCCTCCTTTAAGTACGCCGGGTACATTTATTGCCTGTTATCAAAAGAGCAGGTCCTGGAAAAAATCCAGGATATAAAGCTGCATCTCTTTTAAAATATGTGTTAAAAACATTATATTACCGGGTCTTTTTTGGCATGGTATTGATAGGTTAGCCTAACCATGAAAATCAATTATTTGCGCGCGTTAACCGGTACTCTTGTTGCATCACTGCTATTTTTTGCCTGTACCCAAGCTGTAAAAGAAGAGAAGAAGGCAGCGCCAAAACAAAGAAAAGCGCCGGCTGTTATCGGCTTTCATTTTACTAATCCTAAAGAATGGCTCAAGGCGAACCGGGCAGACTTTAATGATACAAAGAAACAACACCTGCTGTTAGCTGTGAATCGAATTGACAGCGCACACTTTATGCAACTGGATTCAGCGCTTATTCCTACTGACCTTTCCGGCGACCTTGAATATTATTTGCCTTTCCCTTTTAGCGTACCAGCGATCAGCGACATTAAAAAAGTTATTTTCTTTTCTTATCCGGCGCAGGCATTTGGTGCTTATGAAAATGGGGAACTGATTTATGCTGGTCCAACCAATATGGGCAGAAAAAAAGATCCCACCCCTACCGGACTTTTTTATACCAACTGGAAAGCGGAGCAAACCACCAGTACTTTTAATGATGAGTGGGACCTGCACTGGAATTTTAATATTGAAAATAAATTAGGGGTAGGTTGGCACCAATATGCAATGCCTGGCTATCCCTCTTCTCACTCCTGTCTTCGCTTACAGGAATGGGATGCGCGCTACCTGTATGGTTGGGCAGACCAATGGGTGCTGGATAAAAAAGATAATATCCAATTGAAAGGAACGCCGGTGATTGTTTTTGGCAGTTATCTTTTTGATGCACCAAAACCGTGGTTACAACTTGGCACTGATCCCCGTGCACTTAGTATCAGCCCGAAAGAATTAAAATCTATAAGTGCGCCTTATTTGGCGAGTATCAGGACCTGGCAAAACAGGCGGAACGCTGAAAAAAAATAAAGAATATTTGCAAATTATTGCGCCATAAATTGGGGAATAAATTGGCAACATATATCAAAACTGTGGCAGATGCACCCCTCCTGCCCGAGAACAATCCCCATAACAGTGTAAAATATTTATTGGCATGAAATTGAAACAATAAATAAAAAAAACGTTATGGCAAATTCACAAGACACGATAGACATTTTAAATGATCTCGTTTTAATCAACAACGACAGGATTGCAGGTTACGAAAAAGCAATCGAAGAATTAAAATCAACAAAAGATGCTGGCCAGGAAGACCTGGATCTTACGGTGTTATTCGAAAAGATGATCGATGACAGCAGGGATATCCGTAATGCGCTTGGTAAAGAAGTGCAGGTTTTAGGCGGAACGATGGCTGAAGGCACAATGAGCAGTGGCAAGATATATCGCGCCTGGATGGATATTAAGGCGCTGTTCACCGGTCATGACCGGCATGCGATCCTTGCAAGTTGTGAGGAAGGAGAGGATGCGGCTCAGAAGGCTTATAAAACAGCATTGGCTGAAGAAGGCATACCGCATTACCTGCGTGATATGATCAATTCTCAGAAGGAATTGTTAAAGGAATCGCACGATGAAGTAAAGGCAATGCGTGATCAGTATGCGTAATTAATTTTCTTGTAAACACGATGTTTAAACAGGCCGCGAAATATTTCGCGGCTTTGTTTTTTTATAATAATTCCTCCCGGAGAAAAGCCAGGAGAATTTTTAAATAATAGATTAGTGTACCTTCTGTGGTAAGTTGATCAAATTTTTACAAGACATTTTATTGTGAATAAATATTATAAAACATGCTATGTTTAAAAAATGCATCCGCATTTTATGCCAGCGGCAGAGCCTGTTTGTAGATAACAAAGAAGATTGTATTTGCTCCGGCGGAGCAACCTGTTTAACTAAAGGGTAAATATAAAATAATGTTAGTCGCTGCAAAAGACAATTCAATCGTATAACGGCCATCGCCATTGAGAGGTTACCTCCTCCGGGGTAATTGCATATTATTTGTTTTTCTACAAATAGGGTGCCCTTTGCATTTGCTCCGACGGAGCAACCTGTTTAACTGCAGGGTAAATATAAAATAATGATAGTCGCTTCAAAAGACAATTCAATCTTACAACGGCCATCGCCATTGAGAGGTTACCCCTCCGGGGTAATTGCATATTATTTGTTTTTCTACAAATAGGTTGCCCCCGCCGGGGCAGGGCGCTATTATTGTCCTTTAATAGTGTTGATCAAATTTTTACAAGACATTTTATTGTGAATAAATATTATAAAACAAGCTATGTTTAAAAAATGCATCCGCATTTTATGCCAGCGGCAGAGCCTGTTTGTAGATAACAAAGAAGATTGTATTTGCTCCGGCGGAGCAACCTGTTTAACTAAAGGGTAAATATAA
>JBDSLD010000259.1:0-2534 GCA_039916545.1 Ferruginibacter sp. | reverse complement strand
AGGAAACGGCCCTTGTAACAAACAACGATTGGCGGCAAGAGTAAAGGCGCATGAAGAAGGCGCCTGGGTAAGAGAAGCAGCGGCGGCATACGCAGAAAAAAGAAAGATTTCTTCAAGTGTTGCCGGTAAAGGAGCTACCGGATTAATGTAAAAATCATTATTGTCCGACTAAAAATAGCTGAATGTGCTAAAAGATGCTACCATTAAGGGTTCTAGCCCCTCTCTTTTGTAGAGGGATTGCGGTGAGGTCGTGCAGGCGCAGTAAAGCTTTCAGGCATTTAGCCGGACAACAATGTTAAAAAATAAAACTAATTCTCCGATGAAATACATAAAAAAAATACTTTACGGTGATATTCCCGGAGAAAGCGGAGGAGGCAACGAATCAAAAACCCATTCAGTTAATGCTTACGAAGATAAAAAAACCGCCTGGCCGCTCTGGGAGGTTTTTCTACGGAGCAAACAAGGGCTGGATCACAAACATGCAGGCAGCCTCCACGCTTCAGACGCGGCGATGGCGATAGAGAATGCAAGGGATGTATACACCCGCAGGCAGGAAGGAGTAAGCATTTGGGTGGTTGAAAGCAAAAATATACATGCAAGTAACCCTGCAGATGCAGGAACCCTGTTTGATCCCGCAGCAGATAAAATATACCGGTATCCGGGCTTTTACGATTTACCCGATGAATTAAAACAGATGTGAGCAGGATTGACAGCTGATCAGTTATATTTAACATAGGATTAGGCAGCATAAGCGCAAAGCTTTTTGATTGTTGATTTTTAAGCCTCGTAGAGGCGACATTTTGGTAACAGGTAATATTAAGATTTGCAAAAAGCCCCATCGGGGCGACATTAAAATACCGCCCCGATGGAGCTTTTGCCAATTTGCAATTATTTATTTCTACTACTACTACCAAAATGTCGCCTCTACGAGGCTTAAAGCACCATTGTTAATGTGACATGCGTTTAAAATCCCTAATCTTATATATAACATTTGCTATGAGTGAAAAAGAACACCATATTTTATCTGGCCGACTTATCAACTACCTTCTTCAACTCGCAGATACTAACCTTATCCTTTCCCAACGAAATGCAGAATGGTGTGGCCATGGCCCAATCCTGGAACAAGACATCGCGATTACGAATATTTCCCTCGATCTGCTCGGGCAGGCAAGGAATTTTTATCAGCATGCCGCGCAACTCATCAATAAAACAGTAAAAAATTCAGCAGACGATAGGACCACCGAAGATTCCCTGGCCTACTTAAGAACCGAAAGAGAATTTAAAAATTTGTTGATAACCGAATTACCAGGGACAGATTGGGCACATACTGTTTTACGCCAGTTCTTCATCAGCGTTTACCAGCTTCTTTTATATGAAGAGTTACAAAAAAATAAAGATGAACAAATAGCGGCGATCGCCGAAAAATCAATAAAGGAGGTTCAGTACCATGTAAAGTGGAGCGGCGAATGGGTGATGCGCCTGGGCGATGGCACAGCGGAAAGTCACCTACGGATGTTGAATGCAATGGAAAATCTGTGGCCCTATACCGGTGAATTTTTTATCCCGGCAAAATATGAAAAGGAAGAAATAATTGGGTTTGATTTAAATGCGCTAAAAAAACCCTGGCTTCAAAAAATCAGTACTGTTTTGAAAGATGCAAAGGTTTGGACTGCCGTTTTTAGAGACAAAACCTCCGGCAATGTTTTCATGCATTCCGGTGGTAAAACAGGCATCCATACCGAACACATGGGATTTATTTTAGCAGACCTACAATACCTGCAAAGAACCTATCCCGGCGCAAAATGGTAAACTGCTGTGAACTGATTAAGTAATTTATACAATATGAACCTACCTGGCCTGCATATCATTCTTTCAACCGAAGAAAAAAAAATATGGGAGATCCTGGAATCAGTGGTTGATCCTGAAGTACCTGTGTTGTCTGTGATCGATTTAGGTATCATCAGGGATATAATAGTATCAAACGGCCCTGGTACCGGAAGCGTTGAAGTTTTTATCACCCCTACCTATTCCGGCTGCCCCGCTATGGATGCCATAAGTGTTGATATAAAACTGAGGCTCATTGAAAAGGGCTACAAAAATGTAAAGGTGATTTCGCTTCTTTCTCCCGCGTGGACAACTGAGTGGATGACAGACACTGGAAAAGAAAAATTAAAAGCTTACGGAATTGCACCGCCCCATCCAAAACAGATCGTTTGCGAAAGCAATTTCTTTGCTGAATCGGAAGCCGTTCAATGCCCTTTATGCGATTCTTATCATACCAAACTCATCAGTCGCTTTGGCTCCACTCCCTGCAAAGCTTTATACCAATGCGAAGATTGTAAGGAGCCCTTTGATTATTTTAAATGTCATTAATTTTAACCGGTAAACATATACTGGCGATCAAATAATTACAAAATTTAATTATGCCTTCCATCTTGTTAGCAACAAAAGATTCGCTTGCCATTATCACGCTAAACCGCCCGGAAAAATTCAATTCCTTTAACCGGGAAATGGCCTTGTTGTTACAACAAGTG
>JBDSLD010000258.1:0-12955 GCA_039916545.1 Ferruginibacter sp. | reverse complement strand
TAGGTTTACGAAGGTCAAATTCAAGCAACACCACACGGGTGCCCGTTAAGCACAGACTTACCGCAGTATTGATTGCAACAAAGCTTTTACCCTCCCCGGGGATAGACGAAGTAATTAAGATGATCTTACATTTTTCTTTTGTTATAGCGGTAACATAATTGAGATTGGTTCTTAATTCTCTGAACTGCTCCCCAACAAGACTTCTACTTCCAGCTGCCACTACAACAGGGCTACCGGTATCATTGGGTTGAAATGATAGTTCTGCCAGGATCGGTATCTTCAGCCTCTCTTCTATCTGGTCTCTGAATAATATACGGCTGTTTAAAAACTCTCTGAAATAAATAAAAATAATAATGACCAGCATAGCGAAAAACACGCCAATCGCATAAACTTTCATGGTTACAGGAGCGATCAGTCCGGCAGATTCCGGCTTTTCTATTACCCTGTAATTGGGCAATATAGCTGCAGCGGCGATCTCTGATTCTTCTCTTTTTTGAAGCAAAAACGTGTATATAGCATTTTTAATGCCTTGTTGCCGGCTAATATCCAACAGCAGCCTTTCTTTTTGAGGTATTTTACCCAGCGTTCCGGTCAACTTATTATTGTCCGATTGCAATCGTTGCCGGCTCGTCAGCATACTCAACTTCAAATTATTGATGCTGCTTAGAATACTGGGCTTTAGCTTCCCGATTGCTTCCTCATAAACTTCCACTTGGGGGTTCTTAATACCAGAAGTTTGCTTTAATTTTTCTAATGCAAATTCAGATTCGTATAACTGGTTGAGCAAACTAAGTAATACTGGATCAGTTGTTCCAAGGGTGGCAGGTATCGGGCTATTTGTATTGTTTCGCCTGGTGACATATTGTTCTACCTGCTTTAGTACATCCAACTGAACATCCAACTCTCCTATTTTTGTATCTGTTTCTTTTAATTGCCCCAAAAATAAAGTGCCTTCCGCACTTAGGTCCACAATTCTTTCCGATGTTTTGAAACTTTGCAGGTTTTTTTCGACACCACTTAGTTCTTCCGATACCAGTTGCAAACGCTCATTTAAAAACTTTAAAGTATTAGCTGACAACCTGCTTTTATAATCTACCATTGTAGACCCATACAAGGTTACAAGGTTATTCAGGATATTTACCCCACGTTCGGGTAACACATCTGTATAGGTTAATTCGAGGATAGAGGATTGTTTGGAAATTGGCTCAATGGCAAGTGACCTTTGAACAGCTTCCACGGTCGCTGTTAAAGGAAGTATGGTAACCAACCAGGTGTGTCCATCGGCGACTTGGTTTTGCGGATTAATATGCCAGCGTATAACACCGAATTCGCTTTGAACGGCTGAATCTGCCGGGTACTTGTGACCATTGAAATTAATTACGTTATTAATTATTTCAACCTCCCCGCTAACAGCAGTTTTTACCGAATCAGGCTGCAATAATGTAACTAAAAAAGGAACATTTTTAATATACTGGCCAGTCTTAACGTATCCCTTTTGGCTATACTGAACGTTCAATTGCAATTTTGTTACCAGCGAACCGAGCAGGTCCCTGGACCGCAGTATTTCCATTTCCTTCTCGGTCTCAGCAGAAAGGTTCCTGGTATCGAGCTTGACGATATCAAGCAAATTGGCACTTTTTTGTTGTGTATCGTCATTTACGATTAGCCTAGCCTTGGCTTCGTAGGTGCGGGTAGCGTACCTTAAATAAACATAGGAAAATGCTAATCCAATCAATAATGCCAGCAGAATTAGAGGCGTGTAAGGGATAACCCGGAAGATTATACGCTTTAATTGATCCTTTTGATCCAGGTTTTGATCCTGATCATTAAAATCTAACGTGTTGTTGGCCATTTAAGCGATGAAATTTATTATTTTTTAATATTGATAATAGTGATGAGCAGGGATAAACCGACAGCAATAATACTTAAATATTGAGGCACCCCTGTACGATTTACGAATTTCGCCCTTACTGGTTCTACATAAACAATATCCTTTGTTTTGAGGTAATAATAAGGAGATTGGAAAAGCTCCTTTGACAAAAGGTTGACCCTTGCATAATTTCTTTCCCCGTTTATTTCCCTTACAACTAAAACGTTGTCACGCCTGGCAAGATCTGTAAGATCACCCGCCATACTGATGGCTTCCAAAATAGTAGTCCGTTCATTTGTCATAGTAAATCTGCCCCGTGCATTCACTTCACCCATTACGGAAAAACCGTAATTCAGGAACCGAACGTTTACGACGGGATTTTTGGTATAATCCTTAAACGATTCTGTTAATGTGGATTCTAATTGCATTCGTGTCAATCCCTCTGCCTGTACTTTCCCCAGGTATGGTATCTTTATCTTACCATCCGCTTCAACCAGGTAGCCGATTGACGATCCACCTGCGGGTGACGTTGCCGTCCCTGATGCTGAAGAAACCGTTCCATTGGCAGAGTTGATTGTAACCAGGTCAATTGGATTGCTGCCACCTACTGTAATCCATAACTGGTCGTTTTTTTGAATGGGATTTTCAAAAGCCAGCTGCGCTTCTCCTAAATTACCCGTCATGGTATCCTTCAAATCATTGAAATATATAACCTGTTTGGTAGAAATGCAGGACATATTAAATATGACCAAGCTTATAGCCGCAAAGAACAAGCAGCATTTATTTTTTTTTAACATAGGCAACAAATAAAACTTTACTGATACTTAAAATAAAAGGAAATGTATAAATCAGATCATATAAATTCAATCCTGTAATCAGACATCATCTAACTAAGCTAAAAGTTTTATTTAATTTAGTTAATAATATAAATTGGACTGGGCTGGTCAAATACTATATGGCTTCGCCCTTCTCAATCACAATAGTTATGAGTTAATCACGGTAGACATCTTTAAAAAAGTTCTATGGATAAAAAAAAGATTATCAAAAATTTAGCTAGTTAAATAATAAACATGCTTTAACAAGTCAGTCTATCAATTATAATCTTTTATACCTATTAATAATATATGTACAGGTTGAGCACCAGGTAAACAACTTTTAAAGAGCTATTTTGGCGCAAAAGTAGTTGTTTATTTTTTATACTCCGCATATATCTGGCACTATTAGGTTTGCTTTATTGGTTGATCTGCCACAATATAATCAACCTGATTTTTGATAATATGTAGTAACACAATAAAGTCAGGCGACATTGTAATTGGTGAATTCAGTAAAGGATTGAAAGTGAAATCATTGGTTAGGGCAATGTAATAATACTTTAACCTGGCCATTAATAACCGCTTCTTTACATTTTCATTGGTTGCCGCAAATTTTATTTGTATTAGCTACCGCAGACTATCAAACTGCGCCAAATTTCACCAACCTACGATTCAATATTATAACACCATTTACTTTCATGAAACAAAGTGCTACTGCCAGCAATCGGGAATATTAAATTTAGTAACTTCTCATTATTGTACACCGGTCAATGAATTTAATTAAAATGCCACTAATCATGACTTATGTAATATAAAAGCTGTATGCTTAACTATGAAGAAATTTATCATATATTGAATGAATTTATTATGAAATGTAAAGTGGTAATGGGCAGGATAGTTTAGTTTTTTAGAAGTAAATACTTTTATTTATTGCAGCGTAACCATTTAATAACTATTCGGTTTGCAATCAGTTAACCTTTATAAGTAATTGAAATACAGTTTAAATTATCGGTGCCATTGCTTTTTTGTTTGCTGAAAATCAAAATAAATTTTCTATTTCAGCGTTTTTGTATTTATTCTAAATAATTTATTTGATTCTTTTATATTATATTTGCCCTCAAACTTACATCACCTTACTTCTTAAGTATTAAAATTAATGCCTTATGCAGCGTTTTTATTGGAAACAAACAGCTTTTAGTGTTTTATTTTTTGCCACTGCCATTGCGGCTGTTGCGCAGGAAAAAGCAAGCACTTACACAACAGTCAAACCTTTTACAGGTAGTAAAGAATTCAGAAAATTTTCCGTTGGTATCAATGCGGGAGTTACTACACCATCCATCGCAATAGGTGGTAGTAATAACTTTACAAACCCGCAAATTTCATTTGGTTATGGAGCCAATGCGAGATACCAATTCAACCATTATTTCGCCTTACAGGCTGATTTTATGGGAGGTCAGTTGAAAGGTAACAACGACGATAAATTGGGAGATGGCTCACCAGCGACCAACAGGACAGTTCAGGCTTTTAAAACAAAAATAAAGTATTCCGGAGCGCTTAGCGCCCAGTTAACTTTTGGAAATGTTAATTGGTTAAGGGAAAAGAATACGATCGTTCCTTACGTTTCCGTAGGGGGTGGTATCGTAGGATATACTCCAACGATCTCTAAAACAGCAGGTGGCGATCCAACAACACCTTATGATAACGTTCCTAATAAAAGTGAAATATTCGTACCAGTTGGTCTAGGTTTGAGAATAGATCTTTCTACTCTTATAAACCTTGACTTAGGTTACCGTATGAATTTTGTAGACGGTGATAACTTTGACGGTGCTTCTTACTGGACCGCAAATAACAACAGGAGTGAAATTCATAAAGATAAATTCTCTTATGGTTTCATAGGTTTAGAATTTTCTCTGGGTAAAAAAGCCAAACAAAAATTATTGTTTGATAACCCGGCTGCAAGAGTAAACAACAGTTTACAAAGCCAGATCGATACTGTTAAAACAACAATTGATGCACTTAAAACTGATACTGATGGCGATGGTGTTAGTGACGTATTCGATAAAGAGCCAAACACACCAGCAGGTTCACCTGTTGACAGCCACGGTGTAACAAAAGATACAGATGGTGACGGTGTTCCGGACTTTAAAGATAAACAACTGATCACTCCAACAGAATGTCAGCCAGTTGATGCAGACGGTGTTGGTAAATGTCCTGATCCTGCTTGTTGCGCAGCTTTGTTAGATTCAATTAAGAATATGACTATAGCTTCCGCTTGTCCTGTAGACTACCCAAGTCTTTCAATGAAGGGTGCAAGTTTAAGCAAAGATGTTAAAGCAATGTTAGCTACAGTAGCTTCTAAATTAAAAGCAAGCCCAACCTGTACTATCACAATCACTGCTTATCCAGGTGCATCTAAAGCACAACAGTCTTTAGCTGATAAAAAACTTGCTGCAGTTCAAACTTACCTGGTTGAAACATTAGGTATAAGTGCAGATCGAGTAGTTACCGATAAGAGTATCGGTGGCGGAGATGAAAAAGTTATTGATATTAAATAATTTAAGTTCTTTCTAAATAAAACCCTCCCGCTGCCGGGAGGGTTTTTTGTTTTGTGGAAATTTGTTGTTCACTATTTTGAAAAGTATTTATATCCTGTAAAACTATTTTTACCATTCGTTAAATGCAACTGCTTTTTCTATTTGGATATTTGCATCAACAAATATTAGAAACTATAACAAGTAATAAAAAGTAATGCTAACAGGTATAACGGGTTTTGCAGACTTACACACAGCCATTCAACTGTTGGAAAATGGTTATCACTTGGCTGGAACGTGGAGACATGTGAACAGGGCTACCTCTATGAAAAGGAGTATTGCTCCGCATTATTATAGCCGTAAGCCAAGTACATACCCGCATAAGCAGTAATTATTTGCCGTATATTTTTTGTAAAACGTGGAGACTGCGAGAAACTGACGGAAAGAACTTTCAATAATACATTCTTGCAAAGACTTTATTTGGGACGTTGTTTCTTAAGCAACTGAAAGAAAATGATTTTCTTAATTTTGTTACCGGTTCGGACAAATACAGAAAGTTCCTTAAAAGGTATCCAGGCCTTGCTTTATACATACCTCAATAATACATTGCTTCTTGTCTTAAAATAACGTCCCAATTCTTAAGCGGGAAACGAAAAACAATAATATTTTAAAGAAGAAAAATGTAAGCTCAACGAATTAGTAAGCATTCCGGCCGAGCTTCAGCTTCGCCTGGGCCACACTTACAAAAAATAATTAAAGAAAATATATTAAAATCATTTAACTCGCAAAATATTTGTCAGGTTGCGGCGGGGCCCGATAAATTAAGTGCAATTCCCTTATCGCCCGATTTGTTTTTCGATATTTTATGTGTTCCTTTAACTGCTACAATTGTTATGACTGCTGAAAGTAAAAGAGAACCTGCCATAAATATATAGGATGCGCCAAAACCACCGGTACTGCCATTTAAATAACCTACCACATAAGAACCAGCAAAGGATCCCAACGCCCCAAAACTGTTAATCAATGCAATGGCCCCACCAGCAACATTTCGTGGCAATATTTCTGTTATTATGGCAAAAAAAGGGCCATAAGGCGCATACATGGCGCCGCCGGCAATGATCAGTAACGCGAAAGAAAGCCAAAAATTATTTGTCCCGACCAGGTAAGAACTGTAAAAGGCAATAGCACCGATCAACAGAAACGGCCATATAAATACTTTTCTTTTTAATGTCTTATCTGAAAAATAAGACACAGTTACCATTCCAAGGATGGCCAACACATACGGAGCGGAAGAGAGCCATCCCGTTTTTACAATATTCATGCCCTGGCCGGCCTTAATAATAGAAGGAAGCCACATCACAAACCCATAGACACCGATACTCCAAAGTGCATATTGCAGACTCAACAAAATAACGGTACGTGACCTGAATGCCGCAGCATAATTTTTAACGGGCTTGATGCCTTCCTGTTCCTGTTGAAGCTTTGCATCCAATTCCTGCTTTTCCCGTTCTGTCAACCAGGTGGCATTTTTGGGCGTGTCGTCTACCAGTTTCCACCAAAAAAATGCCCATATAATCGCAGGCAATCCTTCCCAGATAAACATCCACCGCCACCCTGCATATTTTATCAAATAACCCGATAAAATGGACATCCAAAGTAACGTGACCGGGTTGCCAAGAATTAAAAAAGTGTTCGCCTGTGAACGCTCTGACTTAGTGAACCACCTGCTCAAAAATATTACCATTGCAGGTAAGACGGCGCTTTCCACTACTCCCAACATGAAACGGATAATGATTAAAAAATTGACATCACTTACCAGCCCTGTGGCCATCGCCAGTGCTCCCCAAAGGATCAACGACCAGAATATTAATTTTTTGGCGCTTCGGTTGGCAGCGTACAGCGCCCCGGGAATTTGAAAAAAGAAATAGCCCAGAAAAAAAAGCGACCCTAATAGTGAGGATATCGACGGCGTTATTTTTAAATCTTTGGCCATATCTCCGGCTGCTGCAAATCCAAAGTTTGCCCGGTCGAGATAAGCCAGACTATAAGTAATAAAAGCAATGGGAATCAGGCGGTACCAACGTTGCCTGGCAATCGTTTTACTCATAATAATTACTTTATGTTGAATTTAATTTAATGGGCCTGGTACATATTTTGAATTGATCCTTTAACGGTATAATCCTTGCTTAAAGGACAATTCATTTTTAATAATGATGGGTATAGCATTTAACAATGTTCAAAAATCAATTACGAAGTTGTGTTCATATACTTATAGCAATCGTTTGGATATTATCTATTTTTTGTCGCTATCCTTGTTTTAAAAATAGAATATTTACGTAGAACTTCCAAATATTGAAAATGCATTCCCCGATACGCTGATAAATGACTTTTCCCTCTTCCCCTCTTCATAAAAATATTACTGTTTTATTCAGTTGATTTGAAAATAATATTAATTATTGAACCCTAATTATTTAAAGAATTGGTATATTCATCTTTAAGGACAAAATCCTCCAACGATCGTAAAGCCTTCAACATGAAAAAAAATCCAGTTCTTCTTTTTAGAACCAAAATGAATTTTACTGCTGCCTTCGTAATGATTGTGGTTGCAATTTCATCCTGCAGCGATCGCGGCAATGACAGCAATAATAAAACCGCCGGCTCAAAAACAGATAGTCTGACAGAAGACCAAAAACATCTTGCTGAAAATGCCCTAAAAGGCCTGGTTGCTTTTGAGGGACTGGAAGTACATACGATGGCTACAGAACCAATGCTAAAGAATCCAACGAATATTGATGTGGATGACCGCGGTCGTGTTTGGGTAACGGAAGCTTATAATTACCGCCCAGAGATCAATGGGAATCCTACTAACGCTAAAGGCGATCGTATCATGATCCTTGAAGATAGCAACGGAGACGCTGTTACAGATACGGCTAAAATTTTTTACCAGGGGCCGGAATTAAATGCCCCGCTGGGTATTTGTGTTTTAGGAAATAAAGTGTTGGTATCTCAAAGTCCCTACATTTGGGCATTCTATGATGACAACGGCGATGATAAGGCCGACAGAAAAGAAATAGTCTTCCAGGGAATAGGTGGTGAACAGCACGATCACGGCGCGCACACATTTACTTTTGGGCCCGATGGGAAATTGTATTTCAACTTTGGAAATGAAGGAAAAACACTAAAAGATAAAAATGGCAAAACTGTACTTGACCAGGAAGGCGATGAGATCGGACCGAAGAAATACAAACAGGGAATGGTGCTTCGTTGTGATCCTGACGGGTCGCATGTGGAAGTATTAGGCGATAACTTTCGCAATCCCTATGAAGTGGCTGTGGATAGCTATGGTACCATGTGGCAAAGTGACAACGATGATGATGGCAATCGCGGTGTTCGCATTAATTATGTTATGGAATATGGCCATTATGGCTACACAGATGAGATGACCGGCGCAGGATGGCAGCAAAGCCGCACCAACCTGGAGGATTCCATTCCATTGCGCCACTGGCATTTGAACGATCCGGGTGTAGTACCCAACCTGTTGCAAACTTATGCGGGTTCACCAACGGGCATGGTAGTGTACGAGGGTTCGTTATTGCCGGCTGAGTTCCGCAACCAAATGATACATACTGATGCTGGTCCGAATGTGGTAAGATCATACCCTGTAAAAAAGAGCGGAGCCGGCTACACCGCTGAAATAATAAACATTTTAAAAGGAGAAAAAGATCAGTGGTTCCGCCCTGCAGATGTTTGCGTCGCACCAGATGGCTCATTGATCATCGCCGACTGGTATGATCCGGGAGTGGGTGGACACCAGGCCGGTGACCAGACCCGGGGAAGAATTTATCGTGTTGCTCCTTCCAATTCAACATATAATATTCCGCTCCAGGACTATACAACACCTGGCGGCGCGGTTACCGCCTTGCAAAATCCAAACCTGGCTGTGCGCTACAAGGCCTGGAGCGCATTGCAGGCTATGGGGGAAAAGGCCATACCTGAGTTAGAAAATATCTGGAACACCGCATCTAACCCAAGAATGCGGGCGAGGGCATTTTGGGCACTGGTGAAAATGCCTAATACCAACCCGGAAAAATACATACAGCAGGCGATCAAACAGACGGATACTGACCTTCGCATTATTGCCCTGAGGGCAGCGAGAGAACTAAATGCAAATGTAATGGGTGTCGTACGGCAGTTGACGTATGATACGACTGCGCAGGTTCGCCGCGAATGCGCAATCGCCTTACATCATGTAAAATCGCCCGAAGCTGCAGGGCTTTGGGCTGACCTGGCAATGAAATATGAAGGCAACGACCGCTGGGCGCTGGAGGCATTGGGCATCGGTGCAGATAAACAGTGGGATACTTTTTTTGCCGCATACACCAGCAAGATCAAGGACCCCTTGCAAAATGCAGCCACCAGGGACATTGTATGGAGGGCACGCACTGACTCCGCTGTTGCTTACATCGCTCAATTAGCATCTCAATCGCAAGTACCCGTCAATGACCGGCTTCGTTATTTTCGCGCTTTGGATTTTAATACAGGTCCCTTGACATCGAAACTATTGCTTGCCATGCTTCAGAATAACACTGCACATGATACATCAATCAATAAATTAGTGCTGCATTCCCTGGATAATAAAACGGTGCAAGGTTCAAAGCTGGCGCAGACTGTGTTAACCGATATATTAAAGTCGGTAGCAGGCACACCCGAGTTTTTAGAACTGGTTACGCAGTATGAATTAAAATCCCAAAACAAGGAATTGCTGGAAATGGCCATCAGTAAATCCAACGAATCAATGGGTAGAAACGCGGCCGGACTATTATTAAAATCGGGAGGAAGCGCTCTTGCATGGAAAGTGATCAATGCAAAAGATTCCGCTGCGACGAATGCCTTGCTTACCTCGCTTGGCAGAACCGGTAGCCAGGAGTCAATCAATATGCTTCAAACAATAACCTTATCTACCAGGTTCCCGATGAGTGTAAGAAAACAGGCGGCAGCAAGATTAGGAAAAAGTGGTGGAGGCGAAGACCTTGTACTGATACTTTTAAAAAATAAAAAAGTCCAGCCCGAACTGATCCCCGAAGTGGTAGCCAGCGTACAGGGCGCCTGGCGCAAAGCCATTAGCCAGGAAGCTTCAACCTATTTACCAAATTCAACAACCACTTCAGCTAAAAAAATTCCATTGATAGGTGATCTGGCCGCATTAAAGGCCAACAGCGAAAACGGAAAAGTCGTATTTAGGAATACCTGTGCCGTTTGTCACCAGGTGAATAAAGAAGGTTTTGATTTTGGGCCAAACTTAACAGAGATCGGTTCTAAGTATCCAAAAGAAGGCTTATTAAAAGCAATCGTTTACCCTTCCGAAGGAATTAGTTTTAACAACGAGGGTTATGAATTAAAGATGAAAGACGGGTCAACACTAACTGGCATCATTGTAAGTAAAACGGAAACAGATATCACCATTAAATACCCGGGCGGTACCCGGCAGAATTTAAAAACAAGCGATATAAAATCCAATACCCAATTAAAAATATCAATGATGCCGGAACGCTTGCATGAAGGAATGTCTGCACAGGATTTGGCGGACCTGTTGGATTATCTTGAAAATTTGAAGAAGAAATAAAAGCTACAATATTTCCAGAACGTAGGTTGGCAAACCTTGCGAGAAGTGCAACTTGTGCAAATAAGGTAATAAGGTTGTCCCAATTCTATTGGTCAATGCTACTAAGATTGACGATTAAACATGTTGCGAACAGAATTCTTTAGCGACTAATTTCAGCATTAAAAAGGTTGGTAACCCTTTGCAACTTGCTGATCTAAACTCTTAAAAATACTTTTTTCCTGTACATAAAATAGAGGAACGCCCATTCAACCGCTACATAACAAATAGCCATCGCCACAGCTTTAAAAGGATCGCCAATTAAGTCGCCTACCCATTTGAAGAATCCGTTTGTCGTATAATTCCAGGTAATAAAATGGTCCGATAAATAGATCAGGATCGAATTCATGCCTATCACCCTAAAGAAAAAAGCCCATTTAATGTAGCCCAATACATCGATGATATAATAAAACAGCGCCAGCAGAAGCAGGCTTAACCCACCTACATTTAATACAAAAGAACTTGTCCAGAGGTTTTTGTTAATAGGAAAATCCAGGTTCCATATTTGTGCCAGTATGATCAAAGCGATACCGGCCACGACTAAACGAAATGCTTTTTGATTGCCAGTCACATTTGCGTTTTTAAGAAATACACCTGCCAGTATACCCAGCAACCCGGTAGAGATTGCCGGGATGGTAGACATTATTCCTTCGGGATCATGAATACCCAGGTAAAGTCTGCCAGGCAAAATAAGCCGGTCAACATACGATACAAAATTTCCACGCATGGTTAAGTCGCCTCTTGGGAAATCCGGTGCGGAGGTGAACTTTAAAAGTAGCCAATAACCTATCAGTATGCCGATAAACCAAATGATCTGCGCGCGATGTTTTGCGTATATGTAAATGACATTTGCGAAAAAATACGCCAGCCCGATCCTGCCCAATACGCTGCCAAAGCGCATTTCATCCAATGGCCGCAATTGTAAACCATTGTTGGCAATGATGCCGAGAATCACTAACATAAATGCTCTTTTTGCTACCCGCAACAATACCTGGCGCTTTGTTTTTCCTTTTTCCAATTCATGTCCGACAGAGTAAGGCGTTGCCACACCAGCTATAAAAAGAAAGAGTGGAAATATCAGGTCATAAAAATGAAAGCCATTCCAGTTGGGGTGAGTAAACTGGTTGGCAATGACACCTAAAAACGAGGAGCCGGTTGCCCTGTAGAGTGTATGAAATATCTCCTCCGCACCCATTATCCAGAACATATCAAAACCACGCAAAGCATCAAGCGAGTAAAGACGTTTAGGATGCGTAATTGACGTTTTATTGTCTATAATTGGATTAGGTTCTGTTATGACAAGGCTGGGCGAAGGTTGAGTCATTAAATTTTTTTGTTTTTATGTTGATGAACTTTATGAACGCTGCTTACCTCATCCCCCGCTCCCGAAAGGTCGGAACAGGCTCTCTCCAAAGCGAGCGGGACACAGACTCCAGAGAAGGATATTATTTGGGTTACTCATGTCCGTGAGTGACCTCACCCCCAGCCCTCTCCAAAAGCGAGAGGGAGCCGGAGTCTGAAGGGGCATATATCTTTTATAACATTTGTTAAAGTGACCTCACCCCCCGCCCTCTCCAAAGCGAGAGGGAGCTGTAGTCTGAAGGTGCATCATCTTTTATAACATTTGTTAAAGTGACCTTATCCCCCTTTCTCTCCAAAAGGGAGAAGGAGCCGGAGTCTGAAGGTGCATTATCTTTTATAACATTTGTTAAAGTGACCTCACCCCCCGCCCTCTCCAAAGCGAGAGGGAGCTGAACCCTGATGATGCATATGTCTTTTTAACAATGACGTTCCCGGATACCTATGATTTCAAATTTCAAGCATTTTTACTAAATACTGCTATTTATTTAGTGTCTGCAAGAAAACGCTGTTATTAATAGCTGGTAAGGGTTTTAGAATATTTTCTAATCTGAATCTTCACTTCACTAACTGCCTGTTAACTCTCTACTTTTGCCTCCGCAGCCGGTCCGCCAGCTGGCGGATAACCGGAACGCTGCTGTTTTTGCTTCTTTGAAAAAATAGGCTGCGCATTTTTTCAATTCCGATTTCATCGGAACCGAACCAACGAAAGGCAGCTAACCCG
>JBDSLD010000257.1:0-5103 GCA_039916545.1 Ferruginibacter sp. | reverse complement strand
AAAATAGAATTAAAAGGTGATTCATTAAGGCAAAAGAAAAATAACTAAATTACATCAGCTACAACAGACCCTAAACGGGTGGTAAACTTTGCACCGAAACGGTGGTAAACTTTGACCGTAATATGCAGTCAGAAACGCCGCAGCCTTTCGACCAATCAAATACTTTTTGTTGCCATTGTTTTAATTGTTCGGGTGTCATAGATAAAATAGGCGGCAATCGCTTGCCGCCTGTTATTTTAAAGGTGAAAGAAAATTAAGTACGCAGGTATTCAAAAAAGACAAAGGGACATTGAACGCCGCCTACCGTTGGTTGAACGGCAACCATACAAGTATTGACCGGTTCAATAGCAGGGTCGATTGCAACACCATCAAATACAACTTGAAAGCTTGCATGTGCAACCGTTATTTCCTTTTCGTCGATTAAGGTCCCGTCAACATCATAATATTGCAATAGCAAAATATCGCCGATTATGCAATTATTAAAAGGCTGCTTCCATTGGTTGGAATCAGGCAGCCAGCCACCAGCACCCTTATTAAAGTGCTTTAAACTACCGGTGAAATCCTTTGTGATCTCATTTGATGTGAGAATATGGTCAGGGGAGACCGTACCCCTCAATTTTGCCTGAAAAGGCAAGGTTACATCGAGCGCATCCAACTGATTGTCCGCAATGCCTAAAGCAGCAGGAGCGTATTCGCTAAAGCCGGGAACAGTCAATTGAACTGAATCTACATCGCCTTCAACTTGTGACTGCACATAGAGTATTCTTGCACCTGTAGAGTTGTTAGCATCAGCAGCATAAAACCAAACCGGATTAAATACCCTTCCATTCAAAATATCAATGACCGGTGGCTGCTCCACTTCCTGTATATTTTTGATCTCATTGTCCAGGGTAATTTTCCAACCTGTTTCTATCGTATTGTTGCCATTGGACGAACCAACATTTATAAATCCACTGTATAGAATGAAGTCAGTTAAACCGCTCACTTTTACAAGGTCGCTTCCGCCGAGGTAAACTTGTGGAGGTACGCTACCAACCTCTTTTAAGGGAGCTGTTATTTTTGCAAAATATACGATATGAGGGTCAAATACAACCTCACGGGGAATAGTAAATTCGCCTATGTATCTGGTAAACGGTACAATGTCGTTCACCTTTGCTTTTGGGAAAGTAACACGTATTAATTCTTCCAGAAATTCCTGTGTGTTCCAGTCCTTCCATAATCCTGTTCCGGTCATATCAGATAAGCTTTAAGCGCCCGGTCAATGAGGGCAATCATTTTTGTTTTGTATGCATCATGCAAATAGTGCGAAGAGTGTTGCCGAAGGTCTCCTTCGGTGTTATCCCATAGAAAACCGAGTGCAGGGCTTTCCCTGTTGGCAGCTTTGCGCCTGCCGTATTGCTCATATACAAGCGCATCATCAGCAGTATAAGTAACGCCATTATAGATGTCATAAATCTCTTTGCTGGTTGCCTCGCTTAAACCGGTGCCGACGAATACAGAGAGTATCGCCGAGGGCAGGGGTTTATTAAATAAATCAAATATGGTATTAGCCTGCGCCGTGTGCAGGGCATTTGCGTGTAGTCCTTTTGCCTTTATAATATCCTTTACTTGTTCAAGTGCATCGTCACCGGTTGCTTTGGAAACATCGTTTCCGTCACCACCGCCAATGGCACCTTTCAGTAGATTGAGTATACCGCCGCCCTTCTTAATATATTGAACCAATAAGAAGCCGCCAACGCCTAAAAGGATTAAAGGGAGAAAAGAAATAAGGCTACCGAAGATATCCCCGGTAGCCTTTTTGATTTTATAATTTTTCAAATTTTAGATCATTGATTTTTTGTACCGTTGGTACTCCATGAACTGTTTGAAATCGCCCTGGTCTTCTTCCTCGTCGTCACCTTCTTCGGCTTCCGAATCCCCATTGATGAAATTCTTGATTTTGGGAACGAGGTAAATAAACAGGAGCGCATTTAAATAACGGATGTACCACTGGTCTAAAAAACCGATCACCTTATGTTTTAACTTATAAGGTTTGACCGCTTTTTTATCATACCCGTCAACGTTAAAGTTCGTTGAGTTGTCTTTCACAATTTCTTCATTTGATATATCGATGAAGATTTTTTCCTCTAAAGCCTGATTGTAAAATTTCACGGCTTCAAGCTGCAAATCGTCCTGGGTACTTTTGTCCATCGGCACAAATTTTTCTATCAGTGCATGGAATAATTGGTAAATTCTCATTTAATAAATTTTATCGTTTAAATAATAGGATAGCGAGGATAACCCCCGCTATTATAAACCCAATGCTAACCCCGCTTTTAGTTGCCGGGTAATGTGATGATAGATTGACATTTTCCAGTGTGACATACTTTGTCATATCTATCGGAGCCTGTTTAATGGCAACTGCCGGAGGTGCCTCATCTATATAGTTTGGCATCTTAGCGGTGTTTTTTCTTTAGTAATAAAATAGCACCGCCAACGATAGCAGCAATAACGAGCCAGTTGACAGGCTTTACCGTAGTAGCTACTATAGGCAGCGTAATATACTTGTTCAGATCTAAGGGGTTTTCACCGGATAGAAAGGCAAGCCATGACGAAGAAGCGGATTTGTCGGCAGTGTTGGGAGGGGAGCCATTGGCCGCCTGGGACTGGTAATAAGCCAAATACTCAGCTTCTGAAAGCTGCGTACCTTGTGCATTATTTACCACCGTCGAAGCAGCATCTACAACAGCTTTCGTCTTTTTTGACGTAACTATTTTAGCTATAAAACCACCGACTTTTTTTACACCGCCCCATAGTTTTTTAAAGAAACTCATAGGTATTTATTGATAAAGTTTTCAAGCAAACCGCCTGTTTCAGCGTTTAGTGTTGTCCTGATCAGGTTACCAAAAAATGAACCCCCTGCCTTTCTTGCAAACAATTTTTTGAGGAACATAATTGGCTATTTAGCAGGTGTGGCAATTTTGGTTAATTTTTCATCCATGTGTTTGGCATTCCTTGTGATCGCATTTTGTACGGTCTGAATGTCTGCCTCATAGGTCCGGTAGCCTAGATAATTTTGACTGGTCGCTACATTGTCCCGGTTAAATGATATATCCACCCGGCATTGATCAAGTTCGGCAGCAATGCGATCGCCATGAAAGAGCATAAAACTTTGCGGCAGATAATCCAACCCACGGCGGATGGTAGGAGCCGCCAGCGAAATCGGTAAAGCCGTTCCATAACGAAGCGAACCTTGTCCGTCAAACATGCTAAGATGATGCGCCAACAGTTGATTGAACGACAGGTTAATATCGTATTTGTCAGAACTGATAGAGAGGTTAGAAATGATCTCCGCTTGCAGGTCGTTTTGATCAAAATTCAGGAACATCATTTTTGTAATGTTATCGCCTGGGTTAAACGCCAGTTTATTGGCATTGGCTTGTACCACTTCAAATTTTGTAAATGGCAAATGCGTTTCATAGCCGATAGATGGCACCGCATTGAACTCAATGTAGCTGCTGATGTCATCGACATTTACGCTTATCCAGCCAACTTGCGGCAGGGAGATTTCTACCAAAAGTTCATCCTTTCCGGTGAGCCTGATATGACCGCCAAAGTCCAGTTTTACCAGCCTTACTTTGACAGCTTTCGCATCGGCAGCCGGGTAAACTTTGTCAATACCATTGGTAAATTCATGGTAATTATTGCCCAGGGTGGCAAATGTTCCAAGCAATTGCAAATTATCCTGCATTAAAATGTAGGTCTGCTTTTTTCGTTTCAAAACCACCTTTACAGCGATTTGAGACATGGTTAAATCGCCGTTCACCAGTGGCGTATTCAGCGCAGCAGCAACCATATAAGCATTCAGGTAAATGCCATCGAAAGTACCCGAGGTGTACCTTTCAAATCTTGATTGTCCTTTTTCTACTATCATATTATTTCTTTAAAATTTTATTGACTGCCCAATGTGTTATCAAGCTAACAACGATTGAGATCAGCACCGTTTCCAAAAATGTTTTTTTCTTTTTCATGAAAAGATTTTATCCTTCTCCCGGCAGTGCCGAGCTGGAAGGCGCTTTAAGCTTCGCGATCATTGCCATGATCTGTTTTTTAAACAGGAAGAAACCGCCAACGGCAACGACCAGTATAAGTGGTAAGCCCAATATTTTTGTTTTGCTTGTCATATTCGATTTTGAAATGTGATTTAATAAATGCGCCGGTTATTTCTTTTTGATAATACCGTTCACGAAATTTTTGAAAGGTGCCACAAAAAAGTAGGCAGCGACAGCCGCTAATAGTAACATCGGTATTCTTATACCGCCCAGCCTTAAATGATTTGGCAGAATGCCGAGCAGCTTTCCCGACCGTCCCGAACGACGTCGGCGCATCGGTCTGTGCGACCTGCTGCTATGATGCCTGAAAGAAGATTTAAACCGATTAGCCCGCCGTCTAATGCCGGAGCCGAAAGATTTAAAACGTTTTTTAAACTTCCCGAATCTTGCCATGAAGATTAATTTTATTGGTGAAAAATTGGAGGTGATATTGGTGATATATTCTCATTAATGAGAGTGTTTGGTGTATGTTATAGACATACACCTGTTAGAGATTAATTTTAAGCCTGTTTAACAGGCAGGGCTTTTGTGCCGTTGGTTTGTTCAGTTTGAACTGTTATAGCCCAGCATAAGCGACGTAGTAGTTCGTCTGTGGTTAGCCCGAGGTCGATGGCTATTTTAGCGACTTTATTATAGGTATCCTTGTCAATGTCAAAGAGTGCAGTTACCTTTTCGTCCACTGGAATGATTGAACGTTTGACTTCGGCGATGCCTACCCGGATAAAGTTGAATTGTTGTTTTTTCTTAAGGCAGGGTTTAACAACTTCAAGAATCTTTTCGATTAGTTGAACGATGTTAGCTATTTCCTTTTCGTCCATTGTAAGGGTTTTAAAAATGAGCAGATTTGGTAACGGCTTTGAAATTCTGATATAAAGCCGGATAGATTTTTTGCCGTTGAAGTGCAGCAGGTTGCGTTTAAACCTTTGTAGAAAGAATTTATACATATAAATAAGAAAGGTTTTTTTGTACTTAGCAGGTGAATGCTATTTAGCTTCAGTGGCGACGCTCCGTT
>JBDSLD010000256.1:0-21412 GCA_039916545.1 Ferruginibacter sp. | reverse complement strand
GCAACCTAAACCTTTGAGGTGTGCCGGTCGTTGCATTTACTTTCTGCTGTGTAAGTCTTGCCCGATAGTACTCACATTAGATTATATCGAGCTAAAGAATTTAATAGTGGAAATGGAATAATCTACTTCGCTTTCAGTCATTTCCTTTTCACAAACCCTGGCATCCTGATTTACTTTGGAACTGTTATTTGCCATGGCCGTCTTATTAAACCCTGCCGGTAAAATTAAGGCGGCAACCAACAGGGTCAAAGACAACGCTTTCCTGGTTCCCCTGATATGTTTCATTGTTTTGGTATTTGAATTTCAAATCTACCTTTTGTATTCAATGAGAGCAATGTGAAAAAAAATGGAATCTTATACGATCCTATCCTTAAACGCCTTTGCCACTGCTTCACTCTTGCTGTTGACATGCAGTTTCTCGTATATTTTTTTGATATGGCTCCTCACCGTATCGATGGCAATGAACATATCGGAGGCGATCATTTTGTAGCTGAACCCATCCACCAATAATTGGAGCACTTGCTTTTCCCGATCTGATAAATGGTAATCCTCTCCTTTTCATTGTTCCCACACGTTGCCTGTTGCCGTTTCCCAGCTCATGCACCAGGTATTTCGAATATTATTTTTTACAGCGGCCGGCCACCTGGCAGGTGGCGGCCGGGTATAAATGGCATTTTCTTTTTTCTCAAAATTCTTATCCATCATTTTTACACCGATCCCCCAGCACGTAAACCACAGGTCGCCGTCTGGCATTTCAAGAATACCTGTTATATAGGTTGAACTCTTTTTATTGTCAAACATCAAATTAATAACAGCATAAGCGTTATTACCCAGGGAGGTAAAATACAAGCCCTGGTCGGTAGCGATCCAAATGCCACCATCTTGTCCTCCATCACCTGGTACACATCTTCGTAGTTAATATTGATATTATCATTACCCGACCCACTTTTGTGAAACTGGAAACGCCGAAGGCTTTTATTATAATTAGACAATACGCTCATTCCATATATCCACAGGTTGGAATTATCGGTCTCATAAAAATGGCTGAACTCTGTATAACCCACCGGGCCGGTGTCCAGGCCGATTGTATCTTTTTGTAAATACTTATTACGTGTGCTATCCAGGCAATATTTAACCTGGTTGCTGCCTTCATCGGGCCAGCCGAAAAGCCATATCCGCCACTGCCTGTCGATAAATACCTGGGAGGGCCTGTTCTGAACTGTTTCGTTTTTTAAAACCGGTAGATCCTGGGGATTATAATTTCTGGTCCACATTTTTTTACTTGGCCTGTCGTAAATACATAACCCGCTATCTGCACAGATCCATAATTGTTTTTTTATAGGGTCGTCATGAATACCATACAAAGTATTGTGCCAGCCCTTCGGCAATGGAAATGGATTGTTGTCTATAAACGAATGTTCCTTTTTATCAAACTGTAAAATTCCATAATGGAGAATATTGAGGCAGACCTGTCCTTCCGAATCCCGCCAGGCATAAAACTCGGCCCTGGCAGGTATGTCGGTCAATGTTTTAAGGGGTATCTTTTTATAGGTAAAATTTGAAGGGTTAAAAATTCCGAATTCACGTATCGCCGTAAAGGCCAGCAATAATTTGCCGCTGTCCACCGGTATAATTTGATACAGCCTGGCATCGGGCATGTGATCGCTACCGGGCTTGATGTTACTGAACTGTATAAATTTTCTGCCATCAAAACGTTGCAACCCAACGGTTGAAAGTGAAATTCTGTCCCACTACCCGCGTGCCCATAAACAACAGCAAAAATATAAACGGTTCCGGTTATATTTTTATAGGTAACAGCAAGTACTTAATAGACGTCTCCAGTATATCGCCATTCTCAAAATCCTTTGCAGTGATCTTTCCTGATCCGTAGATACGCATATATGCCAATGCAGGAGCTGTAATGATAATCTTATATTATTATTCCTGACATTATAAACACCTGATCTGAATTTTAAATACAAGGTATTGCCGCTAACTATAACTACTCTTTCGTAAACAGCCAACAGGTTTTGATAACCCGAAACAGAAACCGGTTGTGTAGCTCCACAATTGATAATGGCTTCCGCGCTTCCGCCCAATTGTATAACCTGGAAAATTATAGAAAAGTATTGATAAATATGCAGGCCTATATTTTATAATAAAGCGAGTAACCGTTGAGCTTGTCTTCTGTATGGTTTATCCGGCTAATTGTACACTTCAACCTTTTTGCCTTGCAATTAAGTTGTTAACCAAATAGATTTGTTAAACTATTGAATGATTTAAATGTCAGTAGGTATTACCAGCGCAGGCAACATTTTAAAATTTTCTTTAGATAAATTATTGACAGGCAAAAATATTTCACATGGTTATGTGATTGCAGGAGCTTCAATATTATTGCATCTTTGAGAAGATAATTACTGGAACAAAATATTGATCATTGATCACCTGAAAAAAAATTATTTACAGTTAAAAATTATTTACATGGAAAAGAGATTTCTTAGTTTTATGGATTACTTCTTCACCGTCCTGTTATACCTGTCAGGAGAAGATGCTTCTGAGAAGGCGCCGATCAATCATATTTTATAGACGTTGCTTTTAGCACATTACTGACATGATCTCATTAATGGTCTGTAATAGCGGGTGGATAACAACAAAAAAAAATAGCTCCCGGATTTATCCCGAAAGCTAATTATTTAAGCGCTACCTGGTCTTACGAATAATGACTACACATCTATCCTTGCATACTTGGCATGTGTTTCAATGAACTCCCTTCTTGGAGGTACTTCATCTCCCATCAACATACTAAATACAAGATCAGCTTCAGCGGCACTTTGAATAGTGACTTGTTTTAAGGTCCTGGTAAGTGGATTCATTGTCGTCTCCCACAATTGCTCGGCGTTCATTTCACCCAAGCCTTTATATCGCTGTGTTGTTACGCTATCGTCTTTTCCCTGTCCGAACCTTGCGATCAGGCCCTTGCGTTCTTCATCTGTCCATGCATAATCCTGGTCCTTTCCTTTTTTGACAAGGTATAAGGGCGGCTGGGCAATGTAAACATATCCCTGCTCAACCAATTCTTTCATATACCTGAAAATAAAAGTAAGTATCAGCGTAGCGATATGACTTCCATCCACATCGGCATCGGTCATGATGATGAGCTTATGGTACCGGAGTTTGGAAAGATCCAATGCTTTCGGATCATCTGGCGTACCAATCTTTACTCCCAAAGCGGTAAACATGTTCCGGATTTCCTCATTGTCATATATTTTATGCTCCATCGCTTTTTCTACGTTCAATATTTTACCACGCAATGGTAGGATTGCCTGGTAACTTCTGTCGCGCCCTTGCTTGGCTGTTCCTCCGGCAGAGTCTCCTTCTACTAAGTACAGCTCACAACGATGCGGATCTTTATCACTGCAGTCCGCCAGTTTCCCTGGTAATCCGCCGCCTGTTAGCACACTTTTGCGCTGCACCATATCCCGGGCCTTTTTCGCCGCGGCCCTTGCCTGTGCCGCCAGGATGACTTTCTGTATAATAGTTTTCGCATCCTTTGGATTTTCCTCGAGGTAAGCATTTAACACCCGGCTCAAAGTACTATCCACTACACCCATTACCTCGTTATTTCCCAGTTTGGTTTTTGTTTGACCTTCAAACTGTGGCTCAGGCACTTTAACAGAAATGATTGCGCTCAGACCTTCCCTGAAATCGTCCCCTTCAATTTCCACCTTTGCTTTTTCAAACATTCCTTCCTTTTCACCATAGCTTTTAAATACCCTGGTGATAGACCGGCGAAAACCGGCCACATGGGTTCCGCCTTCTATGGTATTGATATTATTTACATAGCTAAAAAGATGCTCCTGGTAGCCGGTATTGTAAATCATGGCTACTTCTACGGTCACATTATTTGCGGCATCATACCCGTCGCAATAGATTACTTTAGGTAGCAGGGGATTGCGGTTGGCGTTTTTATCCAGCATTTCTACAAATTCCACGATGCCGCCTTCGCTGTAAAAAGTTTTAGTATATGTTTTTCCCTCTTCGTCCACTTCGCGCAGGTCCTCGATTACAATGCTTAATTTTCTATTTAAGAAAGCAAGTTCCCTTAACCTTCCTTCCAGTATCTCCCTGTTGTAGACACCAGAAGTGAAAATGGTAAGGTCGGGCCAAAAATGCACGGTAGTTCCATGTTTATCAGATGCGCCTGTTACCCTGACCGGGTATTTTGGAATACCTTTCGAATATTCCTGTTCGAATGACTTGCCGTCACGGTTTACAGTAACATGAAGTTCGCTGCTGAGGGCATTGACGCAACTCACCCCTACTCCATGCAACCCGCCAGACACCTTGTATGAATCCTTATCAAATTTACCACCGGCGTGCAGTACGGTCATAACAACTTCCAGCGCACTGCGGTTTTCCTTCGACATTATTCCAGTTGGGATACCACGTCCGTCATCTGCGACTGTAATGGAATTGTCCTGGTTGATCGTAACAAGTATGTTCTTGCAATAACCTGCCAGCGCCTCATCAATGGAGTTATCTACTACTTCGTAAACCAGGTGATGCAATCCCTTAACGCCAATATCGCCAATATACATGGCCGGACGTTTACGGACCGCTTCTAAACCTTCCAAAACCTGGATACTGTCGGCGCCATAGCCATTAACATCAGGGGCAACTACTTCTTCAATTTCTGTGCTCATATTTGTGGGCAGATTCTCTTTAAAATTACTAAAATCAATATTCGGCAAATATAAGGAAAATCAAGGGTTTAAGCAAGTTTGAACAGTAGGATTGAGGATTAATTTCTACAAAGATTTCCACAGGAATGGCCGAGGATTTATCAGCTGCTTCGCAGGATAATTATTAAAAGTTTCATAAGGTGAATATGTATGATTGCCAGGCAAAAAGAACCCAGGTCCCGGATTTTTAATTCCAGCCTTTTAACCATTTCCCTAAAATGATCGACAAATAAGTTGATTGGACGAGGATGGCACAACACTAATTTATCCCTTGTTTTCAATATAAATTTTTGTTTCCTCTTTTAGCGTATATTTGCATCGAAGTTTATCAATGAATCATTTAACAGACATACTGGAAATAGCTCAAAAACAGCCACTCATGTATAATGAGCTGGAAGTTTTGCAGGATATCGACCGATCGGTCCCCGGTTCTGTTCATTACTCGATAAAAAGGTATAAAAAACATTCCCAGTGGAACATTGATGATACCGGCATGCTGGTTTACCATTACGAAAAAAATAATGCAGAAGCCAATTACCTCGAATTAAAATTTTGTATCACAGGAAATGTTTACTGCCGTCAAAAACAAACGGAATGTGATTTTTGCAAGTTTAATGCCTCCAGGAACTGCGTGGAAAAAGTGGAAAGTGTGGATGTATTAAGTTTTAGTTTTAAACCTTCTTACCTTACACAATTTGTAAAAGGGCAAAAACAGCGTAATATTTCGGATGAAGTATTGGCTTTCACGCATGTTTCCTCATTTTCAAAACTTTTGCCGCTTTGTGGTAAAACGAGAAAGGCAATAGAAGCCCTGTTAAATCACACCTATACCGATACGCTGGAAAATATCTTTATCAATGCGCAAACGCAGATCTTGTTGCTTTACAGCATGGATTGTATGCTGGGAGATAAAGAAGAAGTATTTACCTGCAAATTTTTGGCAAATGCAGAAGATCGGGAAAAAATCACAAAAGCAAGAGAAGTATTGTTAAAGCATATTGGCGAACCTCTGACCATCAAGGAATTAAGCAGAAAGGTAGCAATCAATGAATGTTACTTAAAAAAAGGGTTCAAGGAATTATTTGGCACCACAATCTTCGATTTTTATCAAAGTCAGCGCATGGAACATGCAAAATACCTGTTGTACGAAAAAGGCCTTAGCGTCACCGAAGTATCGTTGCTGCTTGGCTATTCCTCCATATCTCATTTTAGCACGGCGTTTAAGAAACACACCGGCATAAAGCCTTGCGAGCTTTTGTTAAGGTAATTTCCGTTCGGCAGCTCCCGCAAAAATACAATTACCTGCCAGGCACGCTGTGCTGTGTTCCCGATCAATAATTAAAGGGACAGTTTTCCATTATATTGCCGATGAACCTTATTTTCTAAGTAAAGAAATATATTATAACACTATAGATTGGCTATTGTCGGGGAGATAAAAACAGCAGCAAACCAGGGATAATTTTCGTAGGAAAAGGTGAGAAAGATCAAGAACACAAAAGCTTATCCCTACATTAACTATAAAAGGTCTGCTGACTTTGCAGACCCTTTGTTTGCTTGAAATAGATTCTAAGGAGTTTGAGTTCTTTCAATTATATTGGCCGTTCTCCAAGTTATGGAGGTTGTTTAAAAAGGAACCGGATCAACTAAATAATTTACTGTTCGGGTTAATCAATAAAAGTAGATGGAAAAAAAAGTGACGGGAGTAGGAATACCCCCGTCTTTACCCTAATAAAACCCTAAACCAGCAAAGATTTCCACTGCAGACCTTTCACACTTTCCAAATATTGTTAATAAATACAGCTATTTGACCTTGCTTATTAAACAAATAAATTCAGCCGTATTAAAATATTTTTATAGTTGTATTATTTTAAAAAGCTTTAGAATAACCAATATAATGCCAAAGCGAAATAATGTGGAAAACTTAGAAAATAAGTTATCTAAAAAGCGTCTTTACACCTTTCCGGGTGTTCGTCAAATAGCCTATTTTAGTACCTTTGCAAACATTTTATTATATAGAAAGACAATATGAGCGCCAGATATAAAGAATACCAGCAATTAAATTTGACACGTATCGGGGATGAAATATTAGACAAGTGGAAGAAGACCAATGCGTTTGAAAAAAGTGTAACATTAAGGGAAGGGCAGCCACCCTTTGTATTTTATGAAGGTCCGCCCAGCGCCAATGGTATGCCTGGTATCCATCATGTGATCGGTCGTACACTAAAGGATTTGGTTTGCCGGTATAAAACCATGCAGGGCTTCCAGGTAAAACGCAAGGGCGGCTGGGATACCCATGGACTGCCGATCGAATTAGGCGTTGAGAAATTATTAGGTATCACCAAGGAAGACATCGGCAAGAAAATATCGGTAGAAGAATACAATGCCACTTGCCGGAAGGAAGTGCTGAGGTTTAAGGATAAATGGGATGACATTACCAACAAAATGGGTTATTGGGTTGATCTGGACAATCCTTACGTAACATTTAAAAATGACTATGTAGAAACCCTGTGGTGGATATTGAGTGAATTATATAAAAAGGGTTTGCTATACGAAAGCGTGAGCATCCAGCCATACTCGCCAGCTGCCGGAACTGGCCTCAGTTCGCATGAACTAAACCAGCCTGGTACTTACAAAGACGTGAAAGATACGAGCATCGTAGCCATGTTCCGGGTGATAAAAAATGAAGAGCCGACCATTAAAGATGTAGACGGCGATATCTTCCTGATGGCATGGACCACCACACCCTGGACGTTGCCCTCCAATCTTGGATTGACCGTCGGGCCAAATATTGAGTACGTTCTGGTCAAAACTTTTAACCCTTACACCCATTTGCCTGTCAATGTAATTTTAGCCAAAAACCTCCTGGTAAAATATTTTAAACCTGAAAGTGAGAACGGGGATTTTGACGCTTACAAAGAAGGTGATAAGGTTTTGCCCTGGAAAATATTAACTGAGTTCAGGGGTAAAGACCTGGAAGGCGTTCAATATGAACAACTTCTTCCTTCAGAAGCCAATACCCTTGAAAAGATACGGGAAGTTACACCTGGCGCTACGCCATTTAAAGTGATATCCGGTGATTTTGTAACTACCGAAGATGGTACCGGCATCGTACACACTGCCCCGGCATTCGGTGCGGATGACTATAAAGTTGGCAAAAAAAATAACCTGGGTATTTTGACTTTGGTTGACAAGCAAGGGAAATTTGTGGCAGGCACGGGGGAATTCAGTGGCCGATATGTTAAAGATTACAAAGACGAAAAAGGCTACGTAGATGTAAACGTGGACATCAGCGTTAAATTAAAGAAAGAGAACCGGGCTTTTAAAGTAGAAAAATACGAACACAATTACCCCCACTGCTGGCGCACCGATAAGCCGGTCATCTATTACCCGTTGGATGCCTGGTTTATTAAAACTACTGCGGCAAAAGACAGGATGGTAGAATTAAATAAGACCATCAACTGGAAACCTGCAGCTACGGGCACCGGTCGTTTTGGCAACTGGCTGGAAAATATGGTGGATTGGAACCTGAGCCGCAGCCGTTTTTGGGGTACGCCTTTACCAATCTGGCGTACAGAAGATGGATCGGAGGAAAAATGCATCGGCACCATCGACGAATTAAACAACGAAATAAAGAAGGCCGCAGGGCAATTGGGCGGTGATACAAATAAGCATTATTTGCACGAAGGCATCCTTGACCTGCACAAACCTTATGTAGATGATATCGTTCTGGTCAGCTCGCAGGGTTTGCCGATGAAAAGGGTCTCCGACCTCGTAGATGTATGGTTCGATAGTGGTGCAATGCCATATGCCCAGTGGGGTTTGCCGGATACCAGTTCTAATAAGTTCGGTCCTTTGAGCACAGAAAACTTCTGGCAATATCATTCTGCTTCAGCAAGTTCGCCTTTAAGCGGCAAGGGTGCGAAAGGCGCATTTCCGGCTGATTTTATCGCGGAAGGCGTTGATCAGACCAGGGGTTGGTTTTATACCTTACATGTATTAGGAGTTTTATTATTTGACAGCGTGGCTTACAAAACCGTCGTAAGTAACGGCCTGGTATTGGATAAACACGGCAACAAAATGAGCAAGCGTACCGGCAACGTGATCGATCCTTTTGACACCATCGATACATTTGGTGCGGATGCCACCCGGTGGTACCTCGTTACCAATGCATCTCCCTGGGATAGCTTAAAGTTCGATAATGAAGGGATAAAGGAAGTACAGCGAAAATTTTTCGGTACACTATATAACACTTACCAGTTTTTTGCTTTGTATGCAAATGTTGACGGGTTTGCTTTTAAAGAAGCAGCTATACCCCTGAACGCCAGGCCGGAAATTGATCAGTGGATATTATCGTCGCTTAACTCTTTAATAAAAACGGTACAGCAAAGCATGGATGATTATGAGCCAACGCAAGCTGGCCGTGCCATCGAAGACTTCGTGGATTCACATTTAAGTAATTGGTATGTAAGGTTGTGCCGCCGCCGTTTCTGGAAGGGCGAGTATGAACAGGATAAAATTTCTGCGTACCAGACCTTATACGAATGCCTTGAAACATTGACCAGGCTGATGGCTCCTATCGCCCCGTTTTTTGCAGAATGGTTGTTTCTCAATTTAAACAATGTTACCGGCCGTTTTATGAAGGAATCTGTGCACCATACGGATTTTCCTGTTGTGAACCAGGCTTTTATAGATACCGATCTCGAAAAAAGGATGCAGTTGGCACAGGATGCCGCCTCTTTAATATTGTCATTACGCAAAAAAGTGAACATCAAAGTTCGCCAACCCCTTCAAAAAGTATTTATTCCTGCAATGGATGTTGAGATGGCTTCCCGGATCAAGAGGGTGGAAGATATCATAAAAGCAGAAACCAACGTTAAAGAAATAGATGTTTTAGGCGCGGAAAATGATTTTATACAAAAAAAGGCCAAGGCAAATTTTAAAACACTTGGCAAAAAATTGGGCCCTAAAATGAAATGGGCGGCGGAGGAGATCAGCAAGTTCACCAATGCAACCATCGACAAAGTGCTGGAAGAAGGATATATATTAAATACTGATTACATATCAAAAAATGAAGAACCGATAACAATTACAAGCGAGGACCTGGAAGTTTCGACAGATGAAATAAAGGGTTACGAAGTAGCAAATAAAGGTTCTTTGACTGTTGCTTTAGATATAACAATTTCTGATAACCTGAAAAAAGAAGGCGATGCGAGGGAATTCGTGAACAAGATTCAGAATATTCGTAAAGACAGCGGTTTGGAATTAACAGACAGAATAAATGTTTCGGTATTAGAAAATGCAGGTATGCAACTTTCATTAAATCAATATAAAGATTATATTTGCGCCGAAATTCTGGCAGATTCGCTTGCTTTTTACCCCTTTTTAAACGAAGGCACCGAGATTGAGGTGAATAATGCCATATTAAAAGTGAATGTACTTAAAAACGCAGAGTAGCATGGCAACAAAAAAGCATGTTCCGGCAAAGGCAGGAAAAGCAGCGGTTAAACCTAATGCAAAAAAAATAGCTAAGGTTATAAAACAAGTACCGAAAAAAGTAGTTAATGGTGCGAAAGCCAAAAGTGCGCCTGTAAAAAAGGCCGCTCTTAAAAAGGCAGTTGCAAAGGTAGCGGTGAAAAAACCGGTAAAACCCGTACCAAAGAAACCTATTGCTAAATCTGCACCTAAAAAAGCCAGTGCTAAACCTGTAAGTAAAAAACCGATCATTAAACCGGCCCCGGCAAAAAAGGCCAGTCCGGTCGCTAAAACAATAAAACCGTTAATAAAAACAACTCCTAAAAAAGTTATCGAGGTTAAAAAAACAGTCAACCCAGTTGCAAAACCAGTAACCAAAAAACCAATAGCGGAAAAAAACATTCCTACAAAGGCTGCTAACCCGGCTTCACACATTATGGCAAAAAAAGAAGAAATCAAAAATCCGGCGGCCAATGCTGCCACTGAAAAAGCAGTTTCGGCCAAGCCTGCTGCTGAAGTAAAAGCAAAAGATATTAAAGTACCAGCACCAAAACCTGTAGTAATTCCAAAAATATCTACCAAAACTGTACGTAAATACCAACCGGAATTTACAAAATCAGTATTAGATAAGGCACAGCGGGATCCCGGCGCTCCTTCGCAACGTTATAGCGATGGTGAATTGCAGGAGTTCAGGGAATTGATCCAGCGTAAGCTGGAAGCGGCTAAAAAGGAACTGTCTTATTTGCATGGCCTGATCACGCGTAAAGATGAAATGGGTGGCGATGAAGGCGACAACCGTTATATGACCATGGAAGACGGAAGTCTTAGCATGGAAAGAGAACAATTGAGCCAGATGGCAAGCCGGCAGATCACTTTTATCGATCACCTTGAAAAAGCGGTGATGCGCATAGAAAACAAGACTTACGGCATTTGTCGGGTAACCGGCAAATTGATCGATAAAGCCCGTTTACGTGCTGTACCTCATGCTACACTTAGCATTGAAGCAAAAATGGGTGGTAAATAATATCGGACTTCCTGAAATTACTTTAAACTAAAATAAATGAAGAGAATGCTGAACCATTCTCTTTCTTTGTTAGCTGGTATTCATCATTTTTGTAATTCAATTCAATGATATCATGTTTAAAAAATTAAGGACCGTAATTTATCATACCGATAATCTTCAAAAGGCAAAAGCCTGGTACATTAATATTACAGGGATCCAGCCTTATTTTGATGAGCCTTTTTATGTAGGTTTTGATATCAATGGTTTTGAGTTGGGATTGGATCCGGACCTGAACGGACTTAAAAAAGGCAATCAGTCGGTGGCTTTTTGGTCCGTCGATAACATCGAAGAATGCATCAAAAAATTGGTAGAAGGCGGAGGGATTATCAAAGGCGCGGTAAGGGATGTCGGGGAAGGAATAAAAGTAGCTGTGGTCAATGATCCTTTTGGCAATTCTGTCGGCCTGATCGAAGAAACCTAATGAACCGGAAATTGCAGTTCTTAAAGCTGTCTGCCTGCATTTTCGTTCAAAAATATAGCCTCCGGCTTTACAAGCAGCCAAATTTGCTGCTTTCAAATAAGTTATCTAAAAACTTTCATTCTCTTTTATATATGCAACTTATCCCGGTGAAAGATAGTGTGACCGCAAAACAATTTCTACAAGTGGCGGTCGTGTTATATAAAGATGACCCTAAATGGATAAGGCCGCTGGATAAGGATATCAATGAAATATTTGACCCAAAAATAAACAAAGCCTTTCGATTTGGCGAGGTGGAGCGCTGGATATTAGTAGATGAGGAGGGAAAACTGATCGGCCGCATAGCCGCTTTTGTAAATAAGAAATATAAGAACAAGGGCGATGATGTACCCGTAGGCGGTATTGGTTTTTTTGAATGCATCAATAACCAGGCAGCTGCCGACCTGCTGCTGGACAATGGTAAGCACTGGCTCATACAAAAGGGTATGGAGGCAATGGACGGGCCCATCAATTTCGGGGAAAGGGATAAATGGTGGGGACTGGTATCTAAAGGTTTTGATGAACCCCTTTATTGCATGAACTATAACCCGCCTTATTACGTCGAGTTATTCGAAAATTATGGATTCAAGCTCTTCTTTAACCAGGTTTGTTTTGGCCTGCATCCGAAAGCGCCGCTGGAAAAAAAGATCCATGACCGGCATGCGGTTTATGATAGCAACCCCGACTTTTCTTCCAAACATATAAAAAAGGACCAGCTCGAAAAATTCGCCGTCGACTTTACGACGATCTACAACAAAGCCTGGGCGGGCCATGGCGGATTAAAACAAATGGCCAAGGAACAGGTGCTTCTTCTTTTTAAAAAGATGAAACCGGTGATGGATGAAATACTGATCTGGTTTGCCTACCACAAAGAGGAGCCCATTGCCATGTTTGTAAATATTCCTGATCTGAACCAATGGTTCCGGCACCTGGATGGTAAATTTGACCTGTTCCATAAATTGAAATTTTTATGGATCAAAAAATTCAAGCCCAATAAAAAATTTAGCGGTGTTGTTTTTGGCGTGGTACCTGAGTGGCAGGGAAAGGGAATTGATGCCTATGTTATCGGCGAATCAGCCAAAGTAATCCAGCAGCCGAACATAGCTTACACTCAATATGAAATGCAATGGATCGGTGATTTCAACCCGAAAATGATCAATGTAGCGGAAAGCCTGGGCGAGACTTTTCGTAGCAGGAACCTGATCACTTACCGGTACCTGTTTGACAAAACGAAAGAATTTAAAAGGCATCCCATGCTGGGATAAGAGTGTCGCGCAAAGCGCTTTAGAAAAATTTCACGCAAAGACACAAAGGAGCAGAGCCGCAAAGTAAAGTCGTGCTTTGCTGTATATCTTGTTTTATTTTGGCTTTGCTCTTTCGTTGCATGCATATTTTTTGTTACTATTTACCTTCTTTTTTACCAGCATATGTACTTTGCGCCGCTGCTCCTTTGCATCTTTGCGTGAAACAAACAGCTGTGTGAAATTTTGCTTCCGGGAGCGAACTCTTTATTAACTTGCAATTATAACCTCAATAAATATTCCGCCGGTTTGGCGATTTTAGTATATGGATAAATTCATCGTATCAGCACGGAAATACCGGCCACAAAATTTTTCAACAGTTGTAGGACAGTCCCATATCACCACTACTTTGAAAAATGCTATAAAAAACAACCAGCTGGCGCATGCTTTTTTATTCTGTGGCCCCCGGGGAGTAGGTAAAACAACTTGTGCCAGGATCCTGGCGAAAACGATCAACTGCGAGAACCAGACGAAAGATGGCGAAGCTTGTAATGTTTGCAATAGTTGTGTTTCTTTCGACGCGGGCACTTCGTTAAATATACATGAGCTGGATGCTGCCAGCAATAATTCGGTAGATGATATCAGGAGTCTGGTAGAACAGGTGCGCTTTGCTCCCCAGGCAGGCAAATACAAAGTCTACATCGTGGATGAGGTCCACATGTTAAGTTCATCGGCTTTTAATGCCTTTTTGAAAACGTTGGAAGAACCTCCGCCATATGCGATATTTATTCTTGCAACAACGGAGAAACATAAAATATTACCCACTATTTTAAGCCGCTGCCAGATCTTTGATTTTAAACGCATCACCAATAATGATACGGTAGAGCACTTGCAGGAAATCTGCGAAAAAGAAAAGATCACTGCGGAAAAAACGGCCCTCCATGTAATTGCACAAAAAAGTGAGGGCTGTATGAGGGACGCCCTGAGTATATTGGATAAAATAGTAAGTTTTACCAATGGTGACGTCACTTACCAAAACACCCTCGAACACCTGAATATTTTAGACGAAGATTATTATTTCAAATTACTTGACTTTATCCAGCAACAGGACCTTAGCAGTGGCTTAATAATGTTTGATGAAATTAACCGGAAAGGGTTTGAGGGCGACCTGGTAATAAATGGGTTCGCAGAATTTTTACGTAACCTGCTGGTAAGTCGGGATGCCCGTGCGGCGATGCTGCTGGAAGTGGCTGAGGATTTTAAACAAAAGTATTTGCTAACGGCACAAAAGATCTCACCCGCACTTATTGTAAGTGCCTTGAACATATTAAATGAAGCTGAGATCAATTACAAGCAGGCACGCAATAAGCGTTTGCATGTAGAGCTTACCATTATCAGGCTAAGTTATTTGCAACAGGCGCTGGAACTGGTAAATAATGACGGAGTAGTTAGTAAAAAAAAAATAATTGATGGTGCAAAGACGGTTGCATTCAGGGCATTGCCTATTGTTAAAGTAACTCCGCCCGCAGTTCAGCAACAAGCTTTAAAGTCAAATACCTCACCTGAAGCAAAACTCATAATAGAAACTTCATCCCAGGCAAAGAATACTACCGGCCGTGAATTGCCAACTGTTCAAACCCCGGGCGACGGGCAGGTTGCAAAAAAGCCGGTTCAAAATAGCTCTCCCGCAAATTCCGGGGGAGAAAGTGAATCAAGGCCATCCCTGGGATCACTGATGAGTATCCGCAAAAAGATCACACAAAAAAATAAGGAAGGAGACGTTGGTGTAAAGCCTTTGACAGAAGAAGACTTGCACACTTCCTGGGGATTGTTTATAGAAAAACTAAGGGCGAAAAGTAACCATTCCGCTGTTACAAATTTCAGGGCCGCCGAATTAAAAGTGATCGATCAGAATACCATCGAGATCATCACGCTGGGTGAAATACACAAAGCCTTTATTGAAGAAGAAAGGGTTTACCTGGTATCTCACCTGCAGGAATATTTCAACAACCGGTTTTTAGTCTACCAGGTTACTGTTACAGGAAAGGTCGAAACAGAGGAACCAGGAGAAGTAGTACTGAGCAGGAAACAACAATACCTCAAGATAATAGAAGAGTACCCGTTGGTAAAAGAACTTAGGGATAAATTGAAATTGGAACTTGAATAAAAGCATCTACAATATCTTGATTTATAACGATGCGAGTTGCATTTAAGACGTTGATGAAAGTCTATGGTGCTTTTTACGATAATTTTATAACAAAACGGAACATTCCGGGGAGTCGGGAACGATATATTAAATGAGCGGTAAGAATAGGCCGGATATTTGCCATTTTTGCATTAATTTCGACTTCCATTTAAAACAATAGAAACTATTAATTATGGCAGAAGTGATTCGCATGCCCCGTATGAGCGATACCATGACAGAAGGTGTGATTGCAGAGTGGCATAAAAAAGTGGGTGACCAGGTAAAATCCGGCGATTTATTAGCTGAAGTTGAAACAGATAAAGCCACCATGGAACTGGAAAGTTACAATGACGGCACCTTGCTATATATTGGTGTGGAGAAAGGCAAACCGGCACCGGTAGATGGTGTTTTGGCCGTGATTGGTAAAGCAGGAGAAGATTATAAGCCGGCACTTGATGCTGCAGGAAGTGCTACCCCCACGGCTACGGCTGATCCGGCGCCCGCATCCGAAAAGCAAGCTGCACCACCCAGTGATCCAGCACCTGCAAAAGAGGCGGCTGCGGCGAAAGAAGCAGCACCCGCGGCAACTGCTGCGCCTGCTAAAGTTGGATTGCCAGCTGGCGCAAAAGAAATAAGGATGCCTTTGCTGAGTGATACCATGACCGAAGGAAAAATAGTGGCCTGGAATAAAAAAGTAGGCGATGCCGTTAAAAGTGATGATGTGCTCGCGGACGTGGAAACTGACAAAGCTACCATGGAAGTGGTAGGATATGAGGAAGGAACATTGTTGTACATAGGTGTGGAAGCAGGAAATGCGGCCAAAGTAAATGAGATCATAGCGATAGTGGGAAAAGAAGGTACGGATGTAAGCGCTTATGTAGCCGCTGAAAAAGGCGGTGGCAACAGCGTACCTGCTGCAAGTCAGCCTGCGCCTGCAGAAAAGGAAGTAACCGCTGAGACCGAAGCTGCCCCGGAAGCTGAGGTAGCACCATCTTCCAACGGCAGGGTCAAGGCCTCGCCGCTGGCAAAAAAATTAGCTGCCGATAAAGGCATTGATATAAGTAAAGTAAATGGTACGGGTGATAATGGACGGATCACCAAAAAAGATATTGATAGTTATGTTCCGGCTGCGGCACCTGCTGCAAAAGCAACTCCGCCTGCTGCAGTTACCCCACCACCTGCAAAAGCTGCGACAGCGGCTGCCCCGGCTTTTATTCAAAACGGGCAGGAAGGGTTTACAGATACGCCATTGTCGCAAATGCGTAAAATTATTGCGCGCCGCTTGAGCGAAAGCAAATTTACCGCGCCGCATTTTTACCTGACGATGGAAATAAACATGGACAATGCCATTACCTCCAGGGCAGCCATGAACGAGGTAAGTCCTGTAAAGATCTCCTTTAATGACATGGTAATAAAAGCAAGCGCGATGGCATTGCGGCTGCACCCGGATGTTAACAGTAGTTTTATGGGCGATTTTATCCGTCATAACCAGCACATTCATATTGGCTCTGCGCTTGCGCTGCCTACCGGGCTGATCGTGCCGGTGATTCGTTTTGCAGACCAGAAATCATTGTCACAAATAGCAGCTGATGCAAAAGAATTGTATGCAAAGGCGAAAGATAAAAAGATCCAGCCAGCTGAATTTACAGGCAATACTTTTTCCGTTTCGAATTTAGGCATGATGGATATTGAAGAATTTACGGCTATCATCAATCCTCCGGATAGTGCGATACTGGCAGTAGGAGCTATTAAAGAAAAAGTAGTGAAAAAAGGCGATGGTTTTGCCGTAACGAATATCATGAAGCTTACGCTGAGCTGCGACCACAGAAGTGTGGATGGAGCTGTTGGGGCTGCTTTTTTCCAGACATTGAAGAAATTCCTGGAGAACCCTGTTACTATGTTGGTATAGTTTATTCTTCGGTCATATTTATTGAAGCGCTGGTTGTAATGACCAGCGCTTTTTATTTAGTGTTTGCAAGAAAACGCTGAAACCCTTTACAGACAATGGATTGTGGAGATTTTTCCTGTTGAATATTATTAATTTGAAACTAAAGAAATGGCCTAAAATAAAATATTACTGATCTGTTTAATAAAAGGCATTTAAGTGTGGCCACTATTTGATCTGCTACATCAGTAAGCGGGTTAGCTGCCTTTCGTTGGTTCGGTTCCGATAAATCGGAATTGAAAAAATGCGCAGCCTGTTTTTTCAAAGAAGCAAAAACAGCAGCGTTCGGTAGTGTCTCAGTTTGAAAATAAATAAATTTAGATGCTTAACCGTACAAGCAATGTATTAATTACCTTTGCAGGTATGAAAAAAGCAACCAAATTACCCGCCGATACAAATAAAAGAGCCAAGAGTATAGTTGACCTGGCTACCCAAGATAAAGAAGGAATAGTTGTTGATGAAATAAAAGCTGCTGCTGCGACATTAGGTCGCAAAGGTGGGCTAAAAGGCGGTAATGCAAGGGCTAAGTCTCTAACTGCTGAACAACGATCTGAAATAGCTAAAAAGGCCGCTGCTGCTAGATGGAAAAAATAATGATTGTACGCTGATTATTTAGCCTTAGCAATAGGTATTTCAATTTGATTAAGTTCAAAAACTGCCTCTTCTTTCAATTCATCGCCATCAAAAATGTGAGGGAAAAATACTTTAGCCACATCTAAAGGATTAACTATTGGTAAAATATAGTCTTGATAAACAGTTCCAGCAGTATGTTGTGCCATCAAAGCCCTACTATGAGAGATAGACATATTGAGTAGAGATATAATAAAATTTCCTGGAAGCCTTAATCTTTCGTTTTTAAATCTATCGGCCAGCCCTTCAACTTTGAAAGCAGTCATAACAATTATCTCGCTAAGTTTTTGAGACGGGGCATCTCCATGAAAAGAATACACACGTAGTCTTAATTCAAAAATTTCATTTTCAATATCAAGCCCGAAATTTTGGTCAAATTCGACTTTTATATCCACACCTTTTCTAAATTTCGTTTCATCAACAAAAAAAGACATTGTTCTAACTCTTACAATACCATATCGTAATCCACTATTCGTTATAGGGTTTCTTTCTTTAGCCATTTTTATCCGTTTTGCAAATCAACAAAGTGAGACTGAGCATCCCAAGAATTATCAGGTTGTATAGATAGATTAGAGACGTAAGGATTAGTATTAAAAGCAGGAAAAATACTTTTTACTTTTGGAGTAGGAACCATATCATAAGTCCATCCTTTTAAATCCATTTCAATAAAGTCTTCTTTACTGATAAAAGTTAAGATGGGAACCGTATCGCATGCTAACGCTAAATCAACAACCTTGCTAATTTTGTGGTCAAAGTTTCCGTTCATGACTTGGCTTAAATACCCCTTAGAGACGTTTAGTTGTCCGGCTAATTGCGTTTTATTTATTTTATTTTTTTTTAAGTAATTATTTATCGCTCCGAATAAATCATTTTGAATCATTGTCATCCAGTAAGTCTTACTATTTAATAATTTCTCTCTTTTCATATTAACCAATTAATGATTTTAAATATAGTTTTTTTAAAGCCCGAAAGGCACTAATGTCTTGCTTTTGTTTATTTTTATACCCTCCCAATATAATCAGCTTACCATTCGGTATCTTTATTGCGTACACTCTCAAATCACCACCTTTAAATTCATATTCTTTTACCGTTTCACTTCTTGGCGTGATATCCTTAAACTCATGGTCATTGAGAGGTCTTAAATTTGAAAGACGATCCATTAAAGCATATATTTTTTCAATAGAGTTTTCATATTTAGTCTCTAGGTTTTCTTCGTAAATTTCAAGTTGTCCTTTTGTATCAGCTAAAATGATTTTTTTTATGTCTGTACGATTGTCTAATACAACAAGTTGCTTTATGGCTTGCCTGCCATTCATTCCCTCAACATCCTTGACTACAAATTTACTCATAAAAAAGTTAAGTTCAAGCTAAACTTTTGAAAAGTTTAGCTTACTTTCGCAATTACACAGAAACAATATATGAATTAAGAAAATAGAAACGATATAAAATAAAAAAAGGCATCTATCAGTCGCCAAACTAAATTAGATGCCTAAGAAGATTAACGCTCTTGTAGTTCAATGGTCAGAACACCCGCCTACTAAGCTTGAGATGAAGGTCCGACCCCTTCCAAGAGTGCTTTTTGTTAAATCAAAAGTAAACTTTTTTCTTTTCAAAGAAATATTTTTATTTCAAAATGAATAAAATGCTTGTACGTTTAAGCATTTAGTATTATCTTTATGCCATGAATAAGCTACCACTACAAAAAAGAGTACAAATAATTCACCTACTAGTTGAGGGTAACTCAATGCGTTCTACTTCCAGGATTGCTGATGTGTCAATTAATACCGTCACCAAAGTTTTAGTAGAAGTAGGTACAGCCTGTATGAACTTCCATAATGAGAAAGTAAAAGGCCTAAAATGTAAGAAAATACAATGTGATGAGATTTGGAGTTTTGTCAGTTCTAAAGAAAAGAATACAACCGCTGAAATGAAAGAAGAAGGTGCAGGTGATGCTTGGACGTGGGTGGGTATCGATGCAGATACAAAATTAGTGTTATCATGGTTTGTTGGTGATCGTAGCGCCGATTCAGCAATTATATTTATGAACGATTTAAAAGATAGGATCACAAACAGGGTGCAATTAACCTCTGATGGTTATGTATCGTATTTAGAGGCTGTTACTGACGCCTTTGGTAGCCAAATAGACTATGCACAACTGGTTAAAGTTTACGGGAGTAGTAGCGATAGCAGTAGTGCTACAGAAAGAAAATACAGTCCATCAAAATTAAAATCAATAAACAAAATACCAATTAGCGGAAACCCTGATGAAAAACATATTTCAACTTCTTATGTTGAAAGGCAAAACCTTACTATGAGGATGCACATGAGGCGTTTTACTCGTTTGACTAACGCTTTCTCAAAAAAGTTAGAAAATCATTGCCATGCTATCGCATTGCATTTTGTATATTATAATTTCGTAAAAATACATAAGACATTAAGAGTCCCACCAGCTATGGAAGCCAAATTAATTAAAAGGCTTATGACCATTAAGGATATTGTAGAACTTGTTCATGGTGAAGCGCCGAAATTAAGGGGTAATTATAAAAAGAATCATTTATAAATCATATCATTTTTTTACCTTGAAAAAATTAAAAATGGCCTACAGTAATTACCACGTATCGATCATTACCATGTGGCATTGTAGATATCGTTACCCCTTCAATTTCTGCTGGCGAAGTTCCACCGATGAACTTGCTTAGATTGTACCCGCTATTAATTAAAAACTCTCTTAATTCTTTTGTGAATGTTGGGGCATTGTTGTTTTGTGCCTTAAGCATCATTATTGTTGTATTGTAAATGTCATTATCTTTTTTAACTCGAATAATTAGTTGGAGAATATCTTTTTTTTCTACATCCGTTAACTTTTTTTCCGCATTAATATTAACATCCCCATTTACCCCATAGTTGGTACCATTTACAATATGGTTAATGTTTTCTCTGCCTCCTTGTACTCCATTATTGTCTCTTCCTGCACTATTATTATCGGCATTTTTGTTTTCTTGATGTATGGCAGCAGGCGTTTCCGTCTTTTTTTGTTTTATCTCATAAGATGGATTTTTGATTGGTTCAAGATATTCTTTTGAAATTGGAGTAGGTAATCTTATTGTGTCATGCACAACTTTTATTGTATCTGATTTTGTAAATACATCGGTCGAGAAATTGCAATTTCGGCTTCCAGATATTCTAATGAAAAAGTATATAAGAATTATAAGGGCAATACCGATGGAAACAAATGCAGTTATTTTCCATATTATATTTGGTATCATTCTAGTTAAATATGGCAATAGGTACACTAATATTGTACATATTAATGCGTAAAATAAAACAGGTACGTATGGGTTGCAAAAGAAATTGCTCATTGTATATCCTTTGAATGTAGAGATTATTGCTATAATACTGGCAATATCAGCGAATATGGAAATAGTGCCGAGGATGTTTTGGGTAGATAATTTGGGCATGAACCGAGTTTAAGAAAACTAATATACTATTTCTTAAACGTTCAAGCATATTTATTGCTAAATTTCAAACTGAGACACTACCCAGCGTTCCGGTTATCCGCTAGCTGGCGGACCGGCTGTGGAGGCAAAAGTAGAGAGTTGACAGGTAGTTGGTGAAGTGAAGATTCGGATTAGAAAATATTCTAAAACCCTTACCAGTTATTAATAACAGCGTTTTCT
>JBDSLD010000255.1:0-11373 GCA_039916545.1 Ferruginibacter sp. | reverse complement strand
CTGTCATTATCATGCAATTGCTGTTGCCGGCTTTCGAAAATGTATCCGGAAAACACCTGGCCTTGTCCCTGGATTCTTATGCGATCATGTTGCTCGCCTTTCTTGCGCTTGCAATATTTACTGGCCTCCTGGCGGGCAGTTACCCGGCATTTTATTTATCGTCTTTCATACCTGTAAAAGTGTTGAAAGGAAGATTTTCCAATTCACTTGCTGCGGTTTCATTGCGCAAAGGCCTGGTGGTTTTTCAGTTTGTTATTTCCGTTGTGCTGATCATTGCTACGGTGGTTATTTCCGGGCAGATGCGCTTCCTTCGTTCTACCGACCTGGGTTTTGCAAAAGACCAGCAGATCGTGATCCCTTTGCAGAGCCAGGTATCAAAAAATATCTATTCCGCATTTAAAAATGAGCTTGGCAACAATAAACAGGTTTTATCCGTAGGCGGGGCTGCTTATTATCCTGGTGTTTTCAATCCATCTGATAATAATTTCCACATAGCAGGGCAAAGCGCTACTGCGGGCCAGCGGGTAAGAAAAAACTACGTGGATGAAACCTACTTGCAGACACTGGATATCAAACCCGTTGCGGGCAGGTTGTTTGCTGCGGCCTACGTTGCATCGGACACCCTCGATAATATTATTATCAACGAAAACGCAGTAAAGAAGCTTGGCTTCAGTTCTCCACAGGCCGCTATTGGTCAAAAAATATACAGTGAATTTAAGGGGCAATCTTATACCAACAATATTATCGGTGTGGTGAAAGATTTTCATTTTGAGGACCTGCACACACCGATAACGCCTTATGCATTTGTTCTTAGCTACGGTCCCTATCACAACTACGCCATCGTTCATGCAAATGCGGGGGAGATCGGGTCGTTGTTAAAATCGATAGAAAATAGCTGGCACAAATTAAATCCTAACGAGCCGTTCATTTACAGTTTTATGGACCAGGATTTTCAGAAAAATTATATCTCTGAAATGAGGCTGGCGTCTATCGTAAATTACTTCACCCTGATCGCAATCCTTATTTCCTGCCTGGGTTTATTTGGACTGGCAACCTTTAGCGCTGAACAACGCACAAAAGAAATAGGCGTTCGAAAAGTACTGGGAGCAAGCGTTACAGGTATTGTTGCCTTGTTGTCAAAAGAATTTTTAAAACTGGTGATCGTAGCTGTTTGTATCGCTTCACCAATTGCCTGGTTCGCAATGAATAAATGGCTGCAGGATTTTACTTACCGCATCAATATCAGTTGGGTAGTGTTTGTTGTTACCGCAATAATTGCCTTGCTGATCGCCTTTATTACCATCAGTTTCCAGGCAATAAAAGCAGCCGTGATGAACCCCGTGAAGAGTTTGCGGACGGAGTAAGGTGATTGGCCAATGTGCTGATTGTTAATTTTGCAAGTCGAAAATTTAAATAAAGAATGGGTGATTGAAATGGATTGATTTCATCTTTTTTAACACTAAGCGCCACACACTAACTCTAAACATCAGGCCTAAGCCTTACCATACATCTTTTAACATGATAAAGAATTATTTTAAAATAGCCTGGCGAAATTTAAAGCGTAACAAATCTTACGCGCTTATAAATATTATCGGGTTGTCTTTGGGCATCGCCTGTAGCATTCTCATTTTTGTGCTGGTCAATTACCATCTCAGTTTCGATACCTTCCATAAAAATAAAGACCGTGTTTATCGCATTGTAACCGAATGGCATGATGGCAATATTGATTACTCCGGTGCAGTGCCATCTCCGGTGGGGAAGGCTGTGCGGACCGAATTTACTTTCGCTGAAAAAACGGCCCGTGTAATTGATTTTGAGAATGTGCTGATAACTATACCCGGAGAAAAGGAAATAAAAAAATTTAAAGAGGAGAAAGGATTGGTTTTTGCCGAACCTGATTTTTTTGATATACTTGATTTCCCTTTGGTAAAAGGGGATAAAAAAGAGGTGTTAAAAAATCCTAATTCGGCTATTATTTCAGAGAAGCTTGCCAGGAAATATTTCGGTGACGAAGAGGCGATAGGTAAAATTATAAAGTTTGACAACAACATCGACTTTTCTATCACCGGAATATTGAAAGATATTCCTGCCAATACCGACCGGGCGCAGGAAATATATGTCAGCTATCAAAACCTGAAGGAACACCGGAAATGGCTCGCGGGCGACAGCAGTTGGGGTGGGGTGTACAGTGGTAGCCAGCTATTTACCTTGTTAAAACCATCAGTAAAAGTTGCACAGGTAAATACAGAATTAAAACAAATCGTAAAGAAATACTATACCGGAAGGGACGCTAATATATGGCAGTTCAAATTACAACCATTAGCTGATATTCATTTTAATCCCGACCTCGGAGGGTATGCAGATAAGAAATATTTGTGGGCGCTGTTATTTATCGGTGCGTTCCTGATCATTACTGCCTGTGTTAATTTTATTAACCTGGCTACCGCGCAGGCGCTTAACAGGTCGAAAGAAATCGGTATCCGGAAAGTACTTGGAAGCCTGAAGGGGCAGCTGTTCTGGCAGTTTCTCACCGAGACCGCCCTTATCACAGTCTTTGCAGTTTTACTGGCCTACGCCTTCGCTGAAATTGCCCTGCCATATTTAAATTCATTATTTGAGACAAATATATCCCTACATCTGTTCACCAGTTGGCAATTGCCACTTTTTCTTTTTCTCATTACAGCAATAGTGATTTTTCTTTCCGGCTCCTATCCCGGTCTTGTACTCGCCAGGTTCCAGCCGGTGGAAGCATTAAAAGCTAAATTATCGCAAAAGAATATTGGTGGCTTTTCTTTAAGAAGGATACTGGTAATAACACAATTCGCCATATCACAAATGCTCATAATCGGCACCATTGTGATAGCGAGCCAGATGCACTATTCCAAAACTACGGATCTTGGTTTTAATAAAGATGCGATCGTGGTGATACCTGTTCCTTCAGCGGATAAAACGAAAATGCATACGCTTGCCACCCGGCTTGCATCGATGCCAGGTATAGAAAACCTTTCACTGTGTTTTCAGCCACCTGCCGCCAACTCAAATAATAATATGGATATTAAATATGATAACAGGGCAGAGTCTGAGCACTGGAGCGTAAATACGAAAGCTGCGGACGACCAGTATTTAAAGACATTTCATTTACAATTGGTAGCCGGAAGAAATTTTTTCCCGTCTGATACAACAAAGGAATATGTTGTCAATGAAACCTTCGTAAAGAAACTAAATCTTGCTGCTGCGCAGGATATCATTGGCAAAACAGTTACCATCAATGGAACCACCGCCCCGGTTGTTGGCGTAATAAAAGATTTTTATAATTATTCATTTCATAGTGAAATAGCACCGGTCTGCATTTACCCGAATTTTAATAACTATGGCGCTTGTGCCTTGCGGGTAAATATGAAGAATTCAAAAGCCACATTAGCAGCTGTTGAAAAAGTATGGAACGAAACTTACACCGACTATTTATATTCTGCCCAGTTCCTGGATGAGCGCATTGCAGAGTTTTATCGCCTGGATAGCATCATGCTTGCCTTGATAGAATTTTTTGCCTGCATCGCCATATTTATTGGTTGCCTTGGATTGTATGGACTGGTATCCTTTATGGCTGTACGCAAAACAAAAGAGATCGGTGTGCGGAAGGTGTTAGGTGCCGGGCTCAACAATATCCTGTGGATGTTTGGAAAAGAATTTTCCACTTTGTTACTTATTGCATTTTGTATTGCAGCGCCATTGGCCTATTGGGCCATGTACAAATACCTGCTGGATTTTAAATATAAGATCAATATCGGTGCAGGGATATTTTTCACGGCGATCGCCTTTACTTTCCTGATCGCACTTATTACGGTTGGATACAGGTCGTTACGGGCTTCGCTGGCAAACCCGGTCACTAGTTTACGAACTGAATAAACAATTAGCCAGTACCTGATGAAGAGCTGTAAATAGATAAAGAGAATTATGAAAAGAAATTAAGAAGTTTAAGCTTATTTAAAACAAGGCCATGTTTAGAAACTATTTTAAGATCATCGTAAGGAATCTTTGGAAGAATAAGCTGTACACGCTTATTAATATAATTGGCCTTGGAATAGGTATTGCCTCAGTTGTATGGGGCTTTCAAAATTACCGTTTTAGTTTTAGCTACAATGATTTCCATAAAGACAAGGAAAGTATTTTTCGTGTACTTACCAAAGGTGAAGGTAATGACAATCTAAAGGGCGTTTGCCCGATGCCATTGGCAATTGCAGCAAAAAATGATTTTTCAATAGTAAAAGAAACGGTACGGTGGGAGAGCCGGGGACTTGATATAAAAGCCGATCAAACTGAACCTTTTGAATCAGGCGTACATTTTACCGACCCTGCATTTTTTGACTTTTTTAATTTCCCGCTTGTATCCGGTACCGTCAATTTGAATGACCACTCAACTGTTTTAATTACGCAGAAGGCAGCCGGCAAATTTTTTGGTACCGCTGACCCAATCGGGAAAACTTTGTTGTTTTATTCAGATGAACCTTATAAAATCCCCTTAACTGTTTCCGGCGTATTGAAAGACCCACCGGTAAATTCTTCTTTGCAATTTGAGGTGATCACAAATTTTGATAACCTGTGCAAACCGGATGGCAGTAAACTTAAGAATGATGACTGGGGCTTCTTCGCAGATGCTATATTTGTTAAACTGTCACAGCCATCTGCCGCGGCCAAACTGGGCGATGACTTTAAAAAATACCTTCCGCTGGAACAGGCAGCAAGAAAAGACCTAAAGCTGGTTTCCTTTACCATGGAACCGCTTTCACAAATCGCCAGCCATACCAGGGAAATTGATAGCAATGCCTTATACGAGCGGCCGGAAGACCCTGCCGCGTATGGTCCAATAATACTATCCATCCTGGTATTATTATCTGCCTGCCTCAATTTCGCCAATACAACTGTAGCCCATAGTAACCGGCGGTTAAAAGAAATAGGTGTTCGCAAAGTAATGGGCAGCTCGTACCGGCAGATCATGCTACAGCAACTGATCGAATGCGCCTTTATTGTTTTACTTGCAATCGGGTTATCTGCCATCATTAATAGTTTTTGGCTGCCTGCCTTCAATGCCATGTTTGTTTTTGTACATGTTACAGCAAACTATTTGACTGACCATGTACTACTGGCATTTCTTGCAATTATACTGGTGGGCGTCACCTTGCTGGCCGGCGCTTACCCTTCATTTTACATCAGCAGGTTCAACGCGGCAAATATTTTTGGTGGCTCTGTAAAATTTGGGGGCAGTAATCTTTTTTCCCGCGTCTTACTTGGGTTGCAGATAGTGATCTCCTTTATCACTGTTATTGCGGGCGTAGCATTTTCACGCAATTCTGAGTTTCAGCGCACCTATGATTTTGGTTACAATAAAGACAATGTGATTGGCCTTAGCCTGCAAAATGAATCTGCGTATAGGCCTGTCCGTGATGAACTGAGTAAAATAGCGGGTATTGATAAAATGGACGGAAGCCGTGACCAGATCGGGTTTACTTATCGCGGCGTTACGCTGGAAGCAGATGGGAAAAAGAAGAGTAGCCGGTACCTCGAAACAGGCGAGAATTATGTAGAATTAATGAATTTAAAAATGGTTGCAGGAAAAGGATTCAGTGGTTTGGGTAAAGCCGGTTATGGCCACTCCATGCTGATCAATGAAAAACTTGCTTTTGAATTGGGCTGGAAGCCTGCTGCTGCAATAGGTAAGCAAATCAAAAAAGATGATACCACGCTTTGCACAGTGGTAGGCGTTTTAAAAGATTTCACACAAAATTCTTTGTTTGAACCCTTACAGCCTGTAGCTATGCGTTTGGTGGCGCCTGAAAGATATTCGCAGATAATTATCCGCGCCAAACCAGGCATGCTCAGCAGCGTGTATGCACAAACAAAAGCCGCCTGGAGCAAGCTCTATCCCATGAAAACTTTCAGGGCATATTACCAGGACCAGGTGGCAGCTGAAACATCTAATACAAACACCAGCATCGCTACCATATTTTTCTGGTTTGCTATTATCTCTGTACTCATGTCGGCAACCGGCATGTTCGCGCTGGTATCGTTGTCCGTAATGAAAAGAATGCGGGAAATAGCTATTCGTAAAGTGGTAGGCGCAAGTGGAAAACATATTTTTCGCCTGGTGCTGAAAGGCTATTTCTGGGTATTTATCCTGGCAACAATTGCCGGATGCTACGCCGGTTATACGCTTTCTAAACTTTTAATGGATATGATATTCAAAATAAATGCAGGTGTTAGCATCGCCTCCTTAACGGTCTCATTTATATGCGTACTGGCTATCAGCGCCGTTACCATTGGATCGAGGGTAAGTTATGCATTGCGCAAAAAAGCCACGGATGTATTAAAAGCAAATTAATTGAATGGCGGCTTTTTGCATTGAAAAATTATAATGAACCCAATCATCGGTAACGCAGGCCATAAGCTGTATAGAACTGATTAACATGATAAAAAATTATTTAAAAATCGCGTGGCGCAACCTTATCCGGAACAAGGCTTTTTCTGTCATCAATATATCGGGGTTGGCCCTGGGTATGGCATGCAGCCTGTTGATCATGCTGTGGATACAGGACGAGCGCAGTGTAGATAATTTTCATGCCAATGGTAAACAATTGTACCAGGTGTATGAACGCTGGTATTATGATGGTAAAGTGGAAGCAAGTTACTCTACACAGGGATTGTTGGCAGAGGAGTTAAAAAAAGTGATCCCTGAAGTGCAATATGCAAGCAGTATGGATTATGCAGCGCAACCGGGAACTCAAAACAACTTTGCCGTTGATGACAAGGTCAATAAAATGAGTGGAAAATTTGCCAGCGCAGATTTTTTCAGCATGTTTAGTTTCCACGTTTTGCAAGGCACGGCTTCCACCGCTTTAAGTAATCCCGGGAGTATTGCCATTTCACGAAGGATGGCAGAATCTTTTTTCGGAAGTGCAGAGAAAGCCATTGGCAAGGCCATCCGGTATGAAAACAAAGAAGACCTGCAGGTAACAGCTGTATTTGAAAATATCCCGGTGAACTCGTCTCACCAATTTGATTTTTTGCGTGGCTGGATAGATTATGTCAGGGATAATCAATGGGTGCACAATTGGGGTAACACCAGCCCGGAAACTTTTGTGCAATTACGTAAAGAGGCGGATGCTGTTAAGGTGCAGGCTAAAATAAAAGATTTTATATACCGGTATAAATCAAAGGAAAAAGGATCAGTAACAGAACTCGCGTTACAACCATACGCTGAGAAATATCTTCATTCAACTTTTAAAAATGGATACATCGATGGTGGACGGATTACATATGTACGCCTCTTTCGTATCGTGGCCGTTTTTATTTTACTGATCGCTTGTATAAACTTTATGAACCTTGCAACTGCCCGTTCGGCCAAACGGTCGAAAGAAGTTGGTATCCGTAAAGTGATCGGGGCTGTCCGCTCCTCATTGATAGGGCAATTTATAGGAGAAGCGTTATTGCTTACATTCTTCTCTGTTATTATCGCCGTTACACTAACGGCTGTTCTTTTACCGGCCTTTAACCAGCTCACCGGGAAGCAATTATCCCTGCCCGTTAGACAGCCTTTTTTTTGGGTAAGTATTATCGCCTTGCTGGTAACGACAGGATTCGTTGCCGGAAGTTACCCTGCTTTGTTTCTCTCATCGCTCAAACCAATCAGGGTTTTAAAAGGCAATATGAAATTTAGCTGGAGCGCAACATTTTTCAGGAAGGGATTGGTTGTTTTCCAGTTTGCGCTATCTGTGATTCTTATCGTCAGTATGATCGTTATTTACCAGCAGATAAACTATATACAATCTAAAAACCTGGGGTATGATCGGGAAAACCTTATTTACCTGCAAATAGAAGGCAACCTGGTTAAAAGTTACGACCTGTTTAAACAGGAAGCTGCCAAAGAAGCAGGTATAGTTTCTATTACAAAGATGAGAAATTCGCCTACGGTGATCGGCCACCATACCGGTAACATTGAGTGGCCCGGCAAAGACCCTAACGTCAGTGTTTCTTTTGCGGATGGCGTTGTTGGGTACGACTTTGTAAAAACGATGAAACTTACCTTATTGCAGGGCCGGGATTTTTCAAAAGATTTCGGAACAGATTCAACGGCATACATCCTTAATCAGGCGGCTGTAAACAAGATCGGTTTTAAAGACCCGGTCGGCCAGACGATCAGTTGGGGAAAACGCCAGGGCAAAGTTATAGGAGTAATGCAGGATTTTCATTTCAATTCAATGCACCAGGCCATCGATCCATTGATCATCAGGCTGGACGAGAAATGGAGCTACGGAAATATTCTCGTTCGTACCAGAGCTGGTAAAACGAAGGAGGCGATTGCAGGTTTGGAAAAAATATGCAAATCACTGAATCCCGGGTTTCCTCTTGCCTTCCAATTCTCCGACCAGGAATATGCAAAAATGTACAACAATGAAAAGGTGGTCAGCAAAATGGCTAACTATTTCGCATTTCTCGCGATTTTTATTTCCTGCCTTGGATTGTTTGGGTTGGCGACTTTCACTGCTGAACAACGCAAAAAAGAAATAGGCGTACGCAAAGTGTTGGGTGCATCTGTGTCTGTCATAGTAAGACAATTATCAACCGATTTTTTAAAGCCAGTCGCCATTGCTTTTCTTGTCGCGTTCCCTGTTGCCTGGTATGGCATGAATCTATGGCTAAACGACTTTGTCTACAAGATAAATATTGAGTGGTGGGTATTTGCATTGGCAGGTTTACTAACAGTTTGTATTGCCTTGCTGACAGTAAGTTATCAAAGCATTAAGGCGGCAATAGCAAATCCTGTAAAAAGCCTGAGAACTGAATAAATTGATTTTAAATTTCGACTCGTTCCGTGTTTTCACAAACGAAAGTCGGCGACTATGTTTCTTTAAATCCCGCCCCGGTTAGTGTCTTCAGGAAACGAAACCGGGACGACTATTTTTTATTTGAATTATAAATATTAACATGATTAAGAATTTTTTAAAGATCGCATTCCGGAACTTATGGCGCAAAAAAGGGTTTTCCGCCATCAATATTTTTGGACTCGCCATAGGTATGGCAAGTGCCATGCTTATTCTTTTGTGGATACAAAATGAAGTTAGTTACGACCAGTTCCATGAAAAGAAGGACCGTATCTACAATGCCTGGAACCGCGCCACCTTTAGCGGTAAACTGCAAAGTTGGAGCACAACACCAAAAATACTTGCCCGCACGATGGAAAAGGATTTTCCTGAAGTGGAACAGGCGGCACGTGTCAACTGGCCCAGCAATTTCCTGTTTTCGGTAGGCGAAAAAAGGTTGACGGTGCAGGGCAATATCGTTGACTCTAATTTCCTGCAGCTCTTTAGTTTTCCGCTCCTGAAGGGCGACCCAAAAAAGGTGCTTGGCGATATGCATTCCATAGTGCTGACCGAGAAGCTGGCAAAGAAATTATATGGCGATGAAGATCCCATGGGCAAGATCGTTAAGCTGGATAACAAAGATAATTTTACCGTAACTGGTCTATTAAAAGACCTACCCAATAATACCCGTTTCGATTTTGAATACCTGTTACCCTGGAGTTATTTACGCCAGACTGGTGAGGATGACGATAATTGGGGGAACAATTCAACGAGTACTTATGTGTTGCTAAAACCGAATGCTTCTCCCGCTTCTGTTGACGCGAAGATGAAAGTATTAAAACCTAAATATTCCAAGGACGAACCCAACTGGGAAATGTTTATTTACCCGATCAAAAGGTGGCGCTTGTACAGCAGTTTTTCGAATGGCGTTGAGGATGGAAACGGACGCATCGAATATGTCCGGTTATTTGGTATCATTGCGATTTTTATTTTGTTGATCGCCTGCATCAACTTTATGAACCTTAGTACCGCGCAAAGTGAAAAACGGGCAAAGGAAGTGGGTATCCGTAAAGTGGTGGGCGCGCAAAAGATTTCACTGATTACTCAATTCATCGGCGAGTCGGTACTGCTTTCTTTTATCGCAGGGATCGTTGCTATATTTATTGTTATCCTTATCCTACCTGCGTTCAATACGCTTATTGGCGAACGGGTAGCTATTAATTACCAAAGCCTGGATGCCTGGGCACTGGCATTGGCCTTTATCATTTTGACAGGGATAATCGCGGGCAGCTACCCTGCTTTTTTTCTTTCGTCTTTTCAGCCTGTAAAAGTTTTAAAAGGTACATTTAAAAAAGCGCACGCGCTGGTTACGCCCCGTAAACTGTTGGTAGTGCTGCAATTTACATTCGCCATTGTGCTCATCATCTGTACCATCATTGTAAAGCAACAGATCGATCATGCGAAAAACCGGGAGTCGGGATATGATAAGAATAACCTTGTTTATCACAGCATGACGGGTGATATCGGCAAGAATTTCGAGTTGATCAGGAACGAGTTGTTTGCATCGGGGGTCGCGACTTCAATTACCAAAGTTAGTTCTCCGCTAACGCAAAGCTGGAGTGATGGATGGGGCCAGGAATGGGAAGGCAAGGACCCGAATGACAAAACAGATTTTGACCGCTACACGCAGGATGGCGGGCTTGGGGTTACTGCCGGACTGAAATTTGTAAAAGGGCGCGATATTGATCTGAAGACTTTTACCACTGATTCAACGGCAATGGTTATTAATGAATCCGCCCTGAAGGTGATGAAGTTCAAGGATCCCATTGGTAAGATCGTAAAAGATAACGGTGTCGAGTGGCATATTGTAGGCGTTTTCAGCGACTTCATCCTCACTTCTCCTTACGAGCCTACCCGGCCCATGTTAATTTCCAGCGCAAAAAATAATTGGTTCAATGTGATGCTGATAAAGCTGAATAATAAAAATCCAACGGAAACTAATATCACTAAGGCCAGCACCATCTTCAAAAAATATAATCCGCAATACCCTTTCGAATACAAATTTATAGACGAAGAATATGCAAGAAAATTTGAGGATGAAAAGCGGATCGGAACATTGGCAGGTGTATTTGCAGGTCTTACCATTTTTATCTCCTGCCTTGGTTTATTTGGTCTCGCCACGTACATGGCCGAGAACAGGGTAAAAGAGATAGGCGTGCGAAAAGTACTGGGTGCTTCTGTAGCCGGTATCACTGCGTTGCTATCAAAAGATTTTTTGAAACTGGTGTTGATTTCTTTTGGGTTGGCCACGCCGCTTGCCTGGTGGCTGATGCACAGTTGGTTAAAGGATTACCCTTATCGCGTAGAAATTCATTGGTGGGTATTTGCATTGGCAGCGATCGTGTCGGTGCTCATTGCAGTTTTGACCGTTAGCTACCAGGCAATCAAAGCAGCAATTGCAAACCCGGTGAAGAGCTTAAGAGCGGAATAATTCCACATTAGCACATTAGCTAATGTG
>JBDSLD010000254.1:0-4862 GCA_039916545.1 Ferruginibacter sp. | reverse complement strand
CTTTTTGCCGGCGCATAGCCTTTATCCGATGCTCTTTTTAAATAATTCATTGCTTCTGTACAATTCGCTTTATCATTCGTATTCAAAAGTGTAAGGTTGCCATACTCATACATGGCCTCCGGTATTTCCTGTATTGCCAGGGCTTTATACATTAGCCTCGCCTCTTCCAGCCGGCCATTTACTAAAAATACCCTTGCCTTTTTCAATTGTATATTTTCGTCTGCGCTGGGAGCGTTTTCATCTGGTACATCAGCCTTCGTAGTCTGGACTTCTTTGTTGCTGCTAATAAAGAAAATATTGGCTATAAATCCCATCAGCGCTATAGAAAGTAAAATGATCACTATATTTTTAACGCTAAAAAAATTAGCTGGGGCAACAGGACTTTGCATTTCACTGTGCAGGCGCCCGCTTAGCTTTTTCCCTGGCTTTTCGTAACCAGTTAACTGTTGCAATAAATCCTGTTTTTCCCTTGACAGCCTTTCATTTTCCTGTTCTAATTTTGCGATCCTGCCGGCGCCCCACTCTAAATTACCCGATGCCAAGATGCTGTTCCGTACAATGTGTTCATGCAATAACACTCCATTTGCAAAACGATCGGCCGGTTTCTTTTCTAGGCACTTGTAGATCATACTGATCATCCATTCCGGTACCTGCATCTCGTGTACTTTTTTTTCTTTGCCCCACCATTCGGGCAGGTGTTGCTGCCTTAAAGAAAGCAGGTTGGGTGGCAATGTTTCCAGGTGTGCTACCATTACCGCGTTGCGGGATGATTCACCGCTGTCGGCTAATGGAAAGGGCACTGTTCCGGAAAGTAATTCAAAAAGGATCACCCCGAAACTATACACTTCCGTTTCAAAAAGCAATTGCCCCTCGTGCTGCTCAGGCGCCATGAATTCGATGGCTCCCGCCTGCCGTAAACTGGTACGTCGTTGTTCATCCGACATCACAGATAAGCCGAAATCCAATAATATATAGTTGCCGGTATGGGAGTTAAATTTTACGTTGTTGCTTTTGATATCACCATGCTTCACATCTGCTTTATGACAATGTGCCAATGCATTGGATAACTGTACCGCAACTTTCAATGCTTCCTGTATCGTAAAAATCAGATCGTGCGGCGACTTCAATAGTTCTTCCAGGTCGGGGCCTTCAATATATTCCATTTCTATAAAGGGAAAATTGCCTGAGTCGGTAATGCCTGAATTTAGTATCGTTACTACATTTGGATTGGCATCTTCATTGACCTTTTTTAATTTCTCCACCTCGTTTTGAAAGGAGACGAAATTTTTATCATCCGCGCTTTCACTGTGTATAGGCGTAGGAAGTATTTTAATGGCGGTAATGATCTCCCCTATTCGCTTCCCTTTATAAACAGATCCCTGGCCACCCGTTTTGAGGGCACCCATATTTTCTACCCCCTCTGTAATAGTAAAGATCCTGGCCATCTGCTTATTTTGTTTATATATTTAATTGCTGATCGATATTAAGTTTGGCTAATCCAATCATTCACTACTCTGCCAAAAAACTAAATTCAAGTACTGCCGATTCGCCGAGTATCACCTGGTCGCCTTCCTGCAAACGATGACCGATCTGTGTCGTCATTAACTTTATGGGCGAGCCTCCTGTTGCTCTCACCTTCACTTTATTATCTGGTGGTATTCCGCCTTCATCCGCGAATAAAAAAAAGGCGCCGATCGCAGGGTCCCATTCTATGTGGGCGTGCTGGCGACTTACCGCCCTGTTCTTTTCATCATCAACAAAGACAATAAAATTTTTCCTGAAAAACCCGTCAGGAGTCTGTACACTCGACCCCCTTCCTATATTTATTTTATTACGCGAAGAATTGACCTGGTAGCTTTTCTTTTCTGTTTCGCCGTTCAGTACGTTGATGTATGCAGTAGTGTCTTTATACAACACGGGCTTTCGGAAGGTAGAGATCAGCAAAGCAGTATCAATATTTTTTGCCCTGATGGCTTCAGCAGGAATATCGTTCGTAAAAGCAATTTCTAATATCCAGGCTGCCGGCAATTCGATGGCATAATCATCCGCTATTTTTTGTATCTCTTCCTCCTTGAATTTACCAGGCATGCCAGAAGATACGGCGGATTCATACAAGTATTTTTCTTCATCACTGCAATAGATAAATAAGTACAAGCCTGTTATATTTCTTCCTTCACCACCTTCCGTTTTTTGCAACTGCTCTTTTATAAATTGAAGCAATGCGCTCCGGATTTCCTTTACGTCCTTCGGACGATTTTTAAAAAGATCAAACATGCTGATAGTTTTATAGAACGTTATTATTTAATGACCATTAATTTATTGGTTTGGCATTTAGGGCAACCGCTTTTTTATCCCCCGTTTTTTTTACTCCCGTTTGCCCGTAACCTTTTATATAACCTCGTTGCAGTAAAATAGGTATCACGTGCTTTCCTGCAAGTCTTACAGCTTCGCTGGATCCACGGGCGTTTTCAATTCGCACACATACTACGATGTGCCCGGTTCCGGATGGCCTGGGTGCAAAAAATACATACCAGCCGTCATTGATCGTTTCACCTTTGAATATTCTTTCGGGCGTACCTGTTTTACCTGCAACTAAAATGCCTAACCTGTTTAGTTTGGGAGCGCTTTGCTTTTGCATATAACCTCCCAACAGTTCTGCATACTTTTGATTTTTTGCGATAGCTACCCCTTTTTTAAGTGCGACAGGCATGCCACTGATTTCCATCACATACCGGTTCTGTGGCATCGTACCATTATTTGCGATGCCCGCCGCCAGCCGCGCCACAGATGCCGGCGTTGCAACTAATTCTCCCTGTCCCCAGGCCATCCCTGATATGCCTTTTGCACGCGTGCGCCTTATATTATTGCGGTCATATCTTTTCAAGCTGGTAAATTCGGTTTTTCTCCACAGCGCTTTCCACTTATCCTGCTGCGTGGTATTGTTTTCTTCTGAATCAAAATAATACCCCCCTACCCCGTGTAAGAACATACCGGTTTGCAGGTAGATTTCACCCATTTCTTCCTGCAATTGTTCTTCATTCGCCAGCCGGATAAAGAATGAATTGTTTGATTTTACGATCGCCCGTTCCATCATGATATTGCCTGCTTCATCAGGCTCATCACTTTTTATCCGGATAAGGTCCTGCGGGTGAATCACGATCACTTTTTTGGCTGCGGCCTCACCCAGTTTATTGAACGCGGCCATGGCCGTTACCAGTTTTGCGGTTGAGCCGGGCTGCGTTGCATGAGTAAAACCAATGTCTGTATTTACGTTCCAGCCGGGCAATTTATTCAATTCATTTTCACTTAAGGTCAGCAGGTCCCAGTTATCAACTTCAGGCAGCGGATATGCGGCCGATGCAAGTACATCGCCGGTGCTATCTTCCATGATTACTATCGAGGTACGTTTCGTGCTGGCGCTGTCATCAGCCTGTATTGATTTTTGAATACTGGTCTGCAGCGCTGCATCGATCGTCAACCTGACATCCCGGTTCCTTCTTTTAAACTTTTGCACATCCGGACTATTGATCCCCGCAAGAAGCAGGGAGGACAATGCGCTGTAATCTCTTTTACTTACCGTCATCTCGGTAGTGGTTTCCGGTAAAAAACGGTTCTCCCGGTAGCGGCTGGCGCTAACATCAAATTTTGCGGACGGCGTTTGAAAGCCCCGCAACGACGGACCATGCGCGTATTCCGCAAAGTAGCCATTAGAGCCGCCATTGAAGATCCCGGTGTTCGCATCGCCTGTCCAGAAAAACATTTGTTCGCCAAAGGGATAATACCGGTCAGCTCTTTTATAGGCAAATGATTCAAGACTTTCCTTTGAAATTCCCAGCGACATAAGTGAATCCTTTTGCTGCATTAGCTGCTCGCGGTTACTGGTGGCCAATACCTTTCCCTTCCTGTCCAACAAATTTCCTGCCTGCAACCTGTTCATCAAAATACTGATCCGGGGATTGTAACTAAACATCCGCTCGCCATTGCGGTCCGCCACCAATGCCGGCTCTACCACCCACTCTTTATTATTAATAATATATTTTGAAACATTTACCCCCAATAGCAGGATGCCTGCACAGGCTGCCAGTAATGCGGGTACCAGGTTTTTATCCTGCCTTACAGTAATAAACTTCATCTGTGCTGTGGAGCCTTTCAGATGAGAGGCGGATAATAAAAATCCGCCGGCAAGCATATTGCAAAAAAGGGACGAACCCCCGTAACTCATAAAGGGCAGTGCCACGCCGGTAAGTGGCAACGCGCCGGTAGAGCCACCGGCAATCAACAAAAACTGTACAAATGTGGCAATACCGATGCCGGCGCATAAATAAAACAGGAACGGCGCACCTGTTTGCCGGCCTATTAAAATAGAGCGGTGCAGGTAGATCAGGAATAAAATAAAGATGCAAATAATTCCGGCCCATCCGAACTCTTCGCCAAAGGAAGGTAGGATCATGTCTGTATGCGCCTCGGGTATTGTTTTTGCAAACCCTTGCCCCGCACCCTGTCCGGAAATGCCGCCGCCACTCATGGCCCAGATCCCATTGGCTACCTGGTCGCCGCCAAAAACTTCGTTGTTCCAGGCATTTTCCCAAATAGCTTTCCGGTCGATCAGTCGCCGGATCGGACCTGGAAATATGGACGCCAGCATCGGAATCTTATCCAGTAACATAAACCCGCAAACGATCGCCATGGCCATTACTGAAGATTCACTCAGCTTCTTTTTTCGAAGCAACATGTACAGTAGCAAAAAACCGATAGTGATGGCTGTACCTAACCAGACATCCTTTGTTATCCAGATAGATAAAATATATAAAATGACCGACGCGGCCATCTCTTTAAAGTCGCCCCGTGAGAAAGAAAAGAGT
>JBDSLD010000253.1:0-39401 GCA_039916545.1 Ferruginibacter sp. | reverse complement strand
ACTTTATTTCATCAATCAACCTGCCTATTGAACAATTATTTTTTTAGCAAATGCTCCTTCAGGTAAATAAACTACTACCGTGTAAACGCCCCTGGCCAAGCCGCGTAGTGGCAGGTTATAAACTCCATTGGCTGCATTGACATCATTTTGTTGTATCAACTTTTGCCCAAGTGGATTTATTAATTCTACCGTGGCCCGGTTAGTTGTTCCTGTAATAAAAAGGTTTACATAATCCTTTGCAGGATTGGGCGTCACTGAAATTGAAATACCCACGCCCGGTTTCAGCCGCGCATTGCGCACCATTGACTGGGATTGCTTATTATCGATATCAACCTGTTTGAGGCGGTAATAATAAGTGATCCCACGCTGAACATAATTGTCTGTGTAGTTCCAGGTGGCTGCTATCGAACTCGTGCCATTGCCTTTTACCCAGCCGATCTGTGTAAAATTGGAACCGTCCTGGCTCCGCTCAATGATGAACCCACGATTGTTTACTTCCTGCGATGTGTTCCAGATCAGCTGAATACTTTTCTGAAGCGGCGTAGCCTGGAAACTGGTAAAGGTGACCGGCAAACTGGTAAGTGGCGAAACAAGCACAAATTGTGAAAAACCGGTGAACGTTCCTGTATAAGTAATATACCCGGCAGCTGCATCTTCAAATACAGTCGGTGTAACGATCTCCGTGTTGGCACTGCTTAGCGTACTGTTTAAAGCTACGCCATCCTGCACCTTCATAATTTTCAGGTTTAGCTTATCCGCTCCCCATACTGCCAGTTCGGCTTCTGTAAAATAGAAGGTGGCCTGGTAGGTAACCGGCGTACTTATTACAGGTTCGGGATTTACCTGGAATACCTTCTGCGTACGGAGGAATGTGCCTGCTGTTGTAGTGATACCTACAGTTCCTGTGCCGGCCTGGCTGATAAAAGCGCCAAGCGCCGTAATATTGGCTGACGGGTTAACAATAGTTACCATCGCTTTCTCATTACCTAAACTTTTAAAGTTGTTAACATTTATACCGCCTTGTATATCATATCTATAAGAATTACTGACGGCTGTCTCAACATGGAATGGAGTGGCAGAAAGTACGATATCATCTACATTAAAACCAGGATCTCCGCCTGTAGTAAGCGTACTTGTTTCCCAAAAATAACAAATATTGAATTTTTTGTTTTGCAGTGTAGACGGAGCGGAAATCACTGGTGCGTTAGTAATAGTAGCAGTATTGCTGCTGTAGGGTCCGTATCCTGTTAAGCCACCATTGTTGCCATAAAAATAAAAATCCACCGGGGCCGATGGCGTAGAATAGGTAAGTATCGCATCGTCATTATCGTTGAGGCCGCGCACCTTGTAAGTAAAGCTCAGATTCCCTAATGAAACAACCGAGGATGCATCTATCAGCGGCGATTTTAATACCGCAACTCCGGATACACCCTTTGTGTAAGTATTTGGCTTGGTCGTCGTGTTATTGGTAATATGTGCACTATTACCCGAACCGCCTGCATCGCCGTTTGCACTACCTACAAACTTATTAACGTAGTTTCCATTATTACTTGTAAGCAATACCCATCCAGCAGGCAGGCCCAGGCCACCCACTGGTGTTTCAAAATGTTCATCCAATAAATTGATGGGATTCTCTCCTACCCTCATATTGTCATCATCCAGCAAATTGATGGTCACTGTCTGGGCATCAGTACCTTTTGTAACACCTGTGCCGGCCACGGTATAGTTTACAATAATTGTCCTGTCCGCTTCTACCCTCGGATTATCGAAAATACGTATGTCTACAGATTTAAAATTATCTCCTGCGGCAAAATTTAACGTAGGTGTCAGTAACTGGTAATCGACACCATTTACCGCCGTACCGGTTGTACTAACAGTTACAGTTGCAGCGTCAGTTGCCACATCTTCGGCATTTAAGGTAAGCGACACATCCTTAAAGCGTGGATAAGTAACAAACACGCCTTTTTCAGGAACGTCCAGTTCACCGGTACAATTCGTAAATGCTATCCTGTTGCTTCCGCTTATGCTCACGCCACCTACGTTTGAAGTTGACAATGATAGTCGTCGCGGACTGTTTAGCATCACCGTCTGCATCCGGTCAACCTGGCCGGCGGTAAATGTATTCAGTACAATGTCATCGCTGTAATCCATGTAATTTTCAAACATTTCATCCCCGGTGCCACAACTATTACTTTTTGGATGTGTTGGCACACCACTATTGGAGGTGAAATGAATAGGTGTATCGTCGCAATAGTCAGTGCCGCAATTCGCATCCCCCCAAATATGACGCAGGCCAAAAAAATGACCGGTTTCGTGAGTCAAAGTTTTACCCAGACCATACCCGATTCCGCAATTGCTGGGAAAAAAAGCGCTTCCGATAGTTGGCGTTAAAACTACCACACCGGCTGTATTTGCGGTCTCGTTGTTGTTAAGTCCCTGCAAGCCTGAAGTTGCGGGAAGCGTGGCATAGCCCAAAATATCAAGTGTGCCGATCCCGTTGAGGGCGGGTATGATCCATACATTAAAGTATCGGTTAGCATCCCAGACAGAGCCAGGTTTTACAGTACCATCGATATAAGATATGTCCCAGCCATTCGTATAATCGTTCCAGCCTTTGGTGGTCCGGTTAATGCGGTCAATGCCTGGTTCAGCGAGTGGATTTGCGGTGGGGTCATTTTGCGCCAGTACAAATTGTATCCCGGTAGCAGCGGCAACCTGGTACCGGCTATTCGATGCATTGGCAAAATCTTTATTTAGCTGGATCAACTGTTCCTGTATATAACCGGCGTCCAGGTTTGGTGAAGTACCTGGTGCTTCCCCGTTGTGTATCACATGAAAAACAATGGGGATCGTATAATTGGCAAAAGCCGGCCGCAACCCTGCATCTTTTCTTGCTTTGATCTTTTTCGCTAACCAAGCTTCAAACTGTGCATCAGTTTCCGCACCCGGATGCGTTCTTTTAAATTCTTCAGCCCGCTCAACAGTGTAGCATCGCTGGTAATGATTAGTGCCTGATTTTTTAAGTGTTTGTGATGAAGACCGTGATCCGGCCATTACAAAAATGATTACCGTAAGCAATTGAAGAGTTCTCCTCATATTTTGGAATTTATATTTTAAAACTCGTATTAAATAATCAGTAAACATTACATTTTTAACCGCTTCACTGCGGATGCCCATAAAATAAATTCTACTGAAAGCTATTGCATCCAAATGAATTTTACTGAGGCTAAATATAATGCATAACAATTATTACAGATCTTTTTTAATAATCGGGCAATTTTTTTGCAGGTATCTGTGTGGAAGATTAATAAGGGATTTGATAAAATTAATGAAAATATGATTACAAAATTAAAGTGCATTCCAATTGTCTTTTCCCGCGACATTTGGAATGCACCTGAAATTATTCGCTCACAATAAACTCATTTTGCCGAACTGAAATCAAGCGGGATATTTAATTTAAAACTAAAATTTCTCCCCATATTATAGATCCCATGCCCGCGTGGATCTTCCGGGTAGGGCTCAAAATATTTTAGCCTGCTTAAATGGTCCTGGTAAGCTACATCGAAAATATTATTCCCCATCAGGTACACATTAAAGATAACCCGGCCCTTTCTGTTGGTTATTCCGGTCCCTATCCCTGCATTAAATAAAGTATAACCCGGGGTGGGTGTTTCGGTATTATCCGTCAAATACACTCTATCCTGCTTTGCATACCAGGTCATTTCAACCTTTACAAAACCATTTACGATATGGCTTTTTTTTGAATCAAAATCATAGCGAAGTTCGGACGTACCATGCATGGGAGGTATAAACGGAATATACCTGTTGCTGTCTGATAATAGCTTTGCATCAACATCCTTATTTTTTCCATACACGACAGATACGCTGTTCTCGAAGTGAATCGATTTTACCGGGTGAAAATCGACACTGGCTTCGCCGCCATACAAATTTGCCTTGCCCTGTTGAAATTTATACGTCTGGTTACCCGGGACAAGCACTGAATCTGCACCGTCACTGGTAAGCAGGCGCTGGTTAAAAATATAATTACTGAGGTTATTATTAAACAGGCTCAGACTGATCACCGTATATTTTGAAGAATAGCTGATGCCGACATCCTGCTGAACACTAAATTCGGGTTTGAAATCAAGGTTACCGATCTGGTAAATATTGGTGCCCGGATGCACGCCGTTGGCTGATATCTCCGAGATATTCGGCGCCCGGAAACCTCGTGACAGGTTTGCTTTAACAGCCAGTTTCTCGGTAAAATTATAAGTAGCTCCGATGCTGCCCGAAAAACCTGTAAAATTATGGCTGTATTTTGAAAAGATCTTATTGGATCCAATGGTATCAGCGCCGTACACGGGCATATCAAATCCTGTGGCCGGATTAGCAGTGGTGTACAGTTCATCATTTTTAAAAGAGCGGCTATCATACCTTGCACCACCTGCGATATCAAGTTTGCCAAAAGTTTTTTTCAATAAAAAAAATGGACCAATATCGAACTGCTGGTAAGAAGGGATGATAAAATCTGTTCCTTCCGTCACTTTATTATCCTGGTACATGCCATTTAAACCGGTAGAAATATTCCAGCCATTTAGTTCCTGGAAAAAGTATTTGACGTCGTATGAAAGTGTATTCAACTGCAAAAATAAACCGGGAATATCTTTAAGTACAGGATGGTTAAATTCCCTGCGCAGGCTTCGCTGAAAGCCAACATTTAAGGCTACCCTGCCGGAACCCAGGGTAAAATTATTGGCGGAATACACCCGGTAATGCTGCACGTGCTGGTGAAGATCGGTGATCCGGTACGACTTCAGGTCGGCATCCGACACGATGGGCCGGGTGGTATCTTCTTCCGTTATCTGCCTGTTGAATTTCCGGCTGGCCGAGTCCCTGCCGCCGTCGGGTATTTCCTGCATGTCGTCAAAAAGAGAAAAGCTAAGGTGTGAATAACCCCATTTGCGATGGAGCCCGATGGAAAGGTTGGCATCAGTTTCTTTAAAACCGGTATTGTAAACCCTCCCGTCCGGTTTATTCTGGTAATTGGTAGCGGCTTTGTGCGAAATCCTGCCCATCCACTCCAGTCCGTTTTTACTGCCACCTAACATGGCGGAGCCACCAAATAACCCGTTATTGGTTTGATGTTCCGCAACTATTTCGCCCGTTATTTTTCCTTCGGCAACCGGCTGAAACGGAAGGAGGTTTACTACTCCCGCCAGGGCATCCGAACCGTAGCTCAGACTGGCCGGACCTTTGATAACTTCAACTTTGTCAATGCCGTATTGGTCCACCTCTATGCCATGTTCATCGCCCCATTGCTGCCCTTCCTGGCGTATACCATCGTAAAGTGTGAGTATCCTGTTCGCGCCCAAGCCCCTGATAGCAGGTTTTGAAACATTCGGACCGGTAGTAACCGCATTCACTCCGGGTACTTTGGCAATCGCGTCAATGATATTTGTGCTAAGCGTCCTTAACATGTAGGCATGACTAACTGATACTACAGGGATCGGACTTCTTTTTATCTGGGTGGCTTTTGACAAACCTGTAACTACCACAGCGCTTTCTTCTACTATGTTATCTTCCAGCTCAAAATTTTCGACTGCGCTGGTACTTACGGTGACATTCCTGGTAAGAGTTTTAAAGCCAGTAAAGTGGGCCTCGACAAGGTAGGTGCCGGGTGGTAAAGTTTTAAAAACGTAATTGCCGCTTGTATCAGCAATGACACCGATCTTAAGGTCGGGGATATAAATGGTGGCGCCTGCTAACGCAGCATTTCCTTTCTTATCAAAAATTTTCCCTGATAAACGGCCCGTTAAAAGAGCCGATCTTTTACTGGTTGTCCTGACAAGGGTATCCTGGGCGCGGATCGCTGTAAAAAAAGTTATAAAAATGAACAGGAATAATAACCTTATAATAATTCGCATGATAATAATTTTGGAGTAAGTAGTCAAAAATTGGGGCCTGCTGCACAAAGGTTCACCTAAAAAGACGGCCATGAATGGGTGTGCGCTAAACCGCTAATAAACAATCCAGGTATTGTTGGATAAAAACCATTTACCAATTTGTAATAGCGGTGCTGATCAACTTACGACCGGGGGGCCACGACGGCTAAAAAAGAAATATTCAGCGGTATAAAAAGAAGAAATAAGTGTGGGTTGCTGAAGTAGAAAAAACTGGGATAAAATGGTACTGGATCCGGTCGCAGGCTCTGTAAATGGAGACTCGGCTACTATATTATCGCAGGCACAATGATAAGTTGCGGTTGCAAATTGATTATGACCCGGATGAGACTTTTTGATACCGGTAATATCCTTGTGACCGGCGAACCAGGCATGCAACACTATCCTGGGCGTAATACTGAAGGCGAAAACTAACAGTATAAAACCAGCGAGTAAGGGCCTTATGTATTTTTTAGGATCCAATATTATTTGTTACGATGTTGCAAATATAGGGAAAGATAGCTGATAATATAAAAAATGAAATTTGATATTTTTTTGTGCGGAGTGATAGAGGTGGTGGCGGATTTTTCATTGCAGGCCCTTTACCTGGGTGAGTTACCCCCAAAGGATGACTCACCCGGGTAATGGGCAGTATTTTTTATCGATCATTGAACAATGCTAAGATTTCCCTGCACCACTAAATGCTTCCCTTGCCTGACCGTTAGTTTTGCGCCCTGGCTAATTGTGTAAGAGATATCTAAAATGCATTGTTGTCCCATGGGTGGATCAATGATTATTTCGCTTCCATTGGAAACTGTCGCAGGCGGCATAATATTATCACTCCAGTTGGAAGCTTCACTCCAGTTTCCACTGCCAGTGAAAGTATAAATGACCAGCTGCACTGATTTGCAGTACGCAGGATTGGAACCGCTAATGTATCTTTCTTTTGCAGGTATCGTTCCGGTATTTGATGTATTTGGCAATCCAATAGACGGCCACGAAGAAGCAATGTTCCAAAAAGCAGGCAAGTTGTTATAAATATAAGACCGGTCCGGAAGCGTTGTGCTACCCGTTGGTATGATGATGCCATTTTTATTATTGCCATACTCGAGGTTGCCATTTCCCTGCATTGAATAATTGCCTTTAAAAAGACCGGTGGCCGTTATTTCATTGCCAACAATATTGGTGCTGTCTCCCCCACCGGCACTAACTATCAGCCCATAAGACTCTGCCCTGTTGCGAAACATGGTATTATACGGACCATTGATCCCATGGGCCGCGTCTACAAAAATATTCTGCGCGATATTGCCTTCAAATAAATTAAGGTAAGGATAGTTGCCATGCATAACAATATCTCCCGCGAGGTCATTTGGCAGTGACTCGGATTTGAAAGGCCCGATGGAATAATTGTAATCAAAAACGTTTCCATTGGCGCCCGACTGCAGCAACATTGAATGGCGCAGGTGCCTGAATATATTGTTCTCTATCAAACATTCACCAGAGGAGTATTCGCAGGAGATGCCGTAGGCTTCACCGGTGGCACCGTAGGAAAATGCACCGTGTAAATAGGAATTTGTTACTTCGATGTTTGTACTGTGGGCTATGCGTACATGAGCAAAATTACAACTATCGCTTTCAACACCTGTTACCCAGCATTTCGCCGCGTAAGAGAAATAAATATTAGACTTCAATGGCCCCGTAACATCCAGTCTTTTTATTTGTAAACATTCAATACCAACACCGGTAACCATGTTGAGTTTGCGGACTTTCGGCGTATCTGTCAACAAATAACTTCTGCGTAAATTATTAGAAAAACGGATAGTATTACCTGCGATACTTTCAACCTGCACAATTTGCCCGATCGATTCTGACGCGGACGCATCGTTTATGAGGCCCGCATCGGCCTGGTATATGTTTATATAATCCTTTTCATGAAACAGGGATGGTTCGTCAACTGTCAAGGAAGATTCACCTTTGAATATCGATGTAGTAATATTGACAACACCGGCGGAAGGTGTGCCGGTAATATTTATTAAATTATTTGATCCGCCCAGGTTAAATGTTAACACAGTATTAGTGGCCCCCTCTCCTTTTAAAATTAGTCCGCTCCTTAATGTGATCGGTGAATTAAAAACAAATGTCCCTGCGGGAAAATAAATGGTGCCATTTTGGTTCCCCAGGCTTGTTATGGCGAGTTGTAATGCGGGATAGTTGTCAGTGGCGCCATTTCCGGATCCACCATAATCAGTTATGTTTTTAGTAATTGAATAAACAGGAATGGTACCATGATAACCAGCCAATGACCAGTCGGTGCTACGCGAAGGAGGAATCACCTGGGCATTGATATTTACGGCACAAAGGGTAAGAAGAAAATTTATATTAAAAAAAAGACCGGTTTTCTTCATGAAGTAAAAATAAGTGGTGATTTTTAGATATTCGGAATTAATCTTAAAAATTGTTAATTAGAACGCATGAAGTTTTCCCGTCAACAAACGAATACTGACTGCCAAAACCTCACAGGTTTTTGAAACCTGTGAGGTTTGTAAAGGATATGCTGGTGGAGGAAAGGAAAAACTACTCTGAATGAAGAATGCTAATATAAGTAGCGAATATTAGAACAGTGGCGTGCCACGTATACCAGAAGGCTTCGAATACGAACGAGGCCTATAAAAACCCAAGATCAAGTTTCGCTTCTTCACTCATCATTTCGCGGTTCCATGGCGGATCAAAAGTCAGCATTACGTTTACATCGCTAACGCCTTCAACTGACCGGACTTTATTATCCACTTCCATAATGATATCACCGGCTACGGGACAGCCGGGAGCGGTCAAGGTCATCTTTATATTTACAAAACCCTTGTCGCTGATATTGATTTCGTACACAAGGCCGAGCTCATAAATATCCGCTGACAATTCAGGATCATTGACCGTCTTTAATATTTCTATTATCTGTATCTCTAAATTTATCTTATCTGTCATATCACTGTGTGCTAACGGTGGAATTCAATGCTACCGCATACATTTTCATTTGTTTGATCATCGATAACAAGCCATTGGAACGGGTCATGGAAAGATGCTCCCTTAACCCGATCTTATCGACAAAATATAGATCCGCATTCATGATTTCTTTTGGTGTATGATCTGACAAAACGCGAACCACCATGCTTACCAAACCTTTTGTAATGATGGCATCGCTATCTGCAGTGAATGAAATTACTCCGTCCTTAAAATCAGCGTGCAGCCATACTTTCGCCTGGCAACCTTTTATCAGGTTTTCTTCTTTTTTATATTGCGCTTCAATGATGGGCAGTTCCTTTGCCATCTGGATTATATTTTCATACTTTTCCATCCAATCGCCAAATAGCGAAAACTCTTCTATTAATTCATCCTGTATTTCGTTGATGGACATTACGCGTAAGTTTTCTGTTTAGTATTTCAGGGCCGGCTTTTATTGAAGTAAATAAATGATTAACCCAACATAGAAACAGCTTTCTCAACACCTGCCACCAGCACATCTATTTCTTCTTTGGTATTGTAGAATGCAAAGGAGGCCCTGATCGTGCCGGGGATGCGAAACCGATCCATTAAGGGTTGCGTGCAGTGGTGCCCGGTGCGGACAGCGATTCCAAGCTGGTCTAAAATTACTCCTACATCGTAAGGATGGATGTCGCCTATCATGAAAGATATAACGCTTGCTTTATTGTCAGCGGTACCAATGAATTTTATCCCATCGATCGCTGATAATTTTTCGTTGGCGTATTCCAGCAACTCATGTTCGTACTGCCGGATGTTATCTATTCCAATTTCATTTATATAATCGACTGCTGCCCCAAGGCAAATAGCAGCCTCGATATTTGGTGTGCCTGCTTCAAATTTAAATGGTAATTCATTAAAGGTGGTCTTATCAAATGTGACCGTTTTGATCATTTCACCCCCACCCTGGTAAGGAGGCATCTGGTTGAGCCATTTCTCTTTTCCATACAAAATTCCTATACCTGTCGGGCCATACATTTTGTGACCGGAGAAAGCAAGAAAATCCACATCCAGTTCCTGTACATCAATTCTGATATGTTGTACCGCTTGTGCCGCATCCAATAAAACCGGGATATTTTGTTGGTGAGCCAATTCAATTATTTCTCTCACAGGATTGATCGTACCCAATGAGTTTGATACATAATTAACGGAAACCAGCTTTACTTTTTCATCCAGCATTTCTTTAAATGCATCCATTACCAGCTCTCCTTTTTCATTGATCGGAATAACTTTTAATATTGCCTGCCTGTCTTCACAAAGCAACTGCCAGGGCACGATATTAGAATGATGTTCCAGGGAAGAAATGATGATCACATCGCCCGGATTTACAAATTGTTTTCCATAGCTATGTGCGACCAGGTTGATGCTGTCCGTTGTGCCTTTTGTAAAGATCACTTCACGGTCATATTTTGCATTTATAAAATCAGTGATTTTTTTCCTGGAAGCTTCAAAAGCGTCTGTTGCTACCTGGCTGAGATGATGTACGCCGCGGTGCACATTACTATTCAGGTGAGTGTAATAATGCTCGATCGCTTTAATTACCTGCCAGGGCTTTTGAGAAGTGGCGGCATTGTCAAAATACACCAATGGCCTTCCGTTTACCTTTGAAGCAAGTATAGGAAAGTCTTTTCTCACCTGCTCAATGTCAATTATATCCTGCATCAACCATGTACCTGTTTTCATACGCCTTATTGCTGTTGTTAATAAAGAGAATACTGATTCTTAGTACTCATCACTCATCATTTATTACCTCAATCCCTCTTCTATCAAAAGGTTAATATGCGTCTGTACTTCGGGGATCGGTATCTTTTCGGTTACGTCGTACGCGAAAGCATGGATCAGTAAAGCTTTTGCTTTCTCCTCTCCTATTCCCCGCGCCTTGAGGTAAAACAACGCATCCTCATTGAATTGCCCGATCGTTGAGCCATGACTGCACTTTACATCATCCGCAAAAATTTCCAGCTGGGGTTTAGAATCTACCACGGCTTTCCTGCTCAGCATGAGGTTGTTGTTCTTTTGAAACGCATTTGTTTTTTGGGCATCTTTCCTCACCATTATTTTTCCGTTAAACACTGCAACGGCCTCATCCTTCATCACGCCTTTGTACAATTCATTGCTGTAGCAATTCGGTTTCAAATGATCAACGATCGTATGGTTATCGATCAGCTGTTTACCACCCGCAAGGTATAAACCGTATAAATGACTCTCGATATTTTCGCCATCCAGCGCAACGTTCAGGTTGTTGCGTAACAGGGCCGTTCCGGGAAAAGACGCCTTATAATTATTGTAAAGACTGGAGGCCTTCTGTGATATTTCCGTGTGATGGATATAGCTTGTATTCGTATTACCAGTTTGTATGTAATAATGCTGTAAGTGAGCCTGTTCGCCAACTGCGATTTCTGAAACATTGTTTACAAAAACCTGCTGGTCTTTATCGCCGGTGGAGAAATAACTTTCTACGATACTTACTTCCGAATGTGCGCCGGTTACAAAAAGTTGCCGTGGTTGCAAAAACAGGTTATTGTTATTACCGGGAGAAACGATGTGAATGATATGTATCGGTTTATCAACGATCACCTTAGTTTTTATTTCGATAAATAAACCGTCCCGAAAAAAGGCGGTGTTCAATGCGGCAAAATGGTTACTGTCAAGGGCAATGTATTTTCCAAAATGCGTTGTGAAGGCAGGCTTATTCATCGCAGCCGACAATGAAGACACAACAATTGTTTCGCCGGGAATATTATCCGACAACCCAGGATTGTATTGCCCGTTGATCATAATGACCCGGTAACAATCGAGCTTTTGTATTTTCGCTTTCGCGATTGTTTCCTCGCTGATAGCTAACAATTCTTCTTCCGGTTCCGTTATAAATTCGTGTTTTAAAAACGGGGCGAGATTGATATATTTCCAGTCTTCTACTTTTGTATTTGGGAAGCCGAGGCGCCTGAACTGGTCAAAAGCCTTTTCTCTTAATTCGTGCAATTCAGTCGATTCAGAAGAAGAAGATAAGATGGACCGCAGTTCAAAATCAGCAACGAACTGATCGTATAAAGAAGTTGTAATTTGTTTGATCATTGATAAATTTTTATGCGAGTTCCTTCTCCTTTGATTCTTCTTTCAGCCAGTCGTAGCCTTTTTCTTCCAGTTCCAGCGCGAGTTCTTTGGTTCCGGTTTTGGCGATCTGGCCATTGTATAATACGTGCACAAAATCAGGCACGATATAATCCAGCAGGCGCTGGTAATGGGTTATCAGGACAAATGCATTTTTATCTGAGCGCAATTTATTTACACCTTTTGAAACGATCCTTAAAGCATCGATATCAAGCCCTGAATCTGTTTCGTCGAGCACAGCCAGTTTGGGATCCAGCATGGCCAGTTGAAAAATTTCATTTCTCTTTTTTTCGCCACCAGAAAATCCTTCGTTGAGTGAGCGATTGGTCAATGCCGCATCAAATTCGACCAGCTTTTGCTTTTCCTTCACCATTTTCAGGAACTCTTTTGATTCCATTGCAGGCAGGTTGCGATAGGTCCTGATCTCATTCATGGCGGTTCTTAAAAAGTTGATGTTTGAAACACCTGGTATCTCGACGGGATATTGAAATGCTAAAAATACTCCTTCACGGGCACGGTCTTCGGGCGCCAGTTCGAGCAGGTTTTTGCCATCCAGCCAAACTTCTCCGCCGGTCACTTCATATTTCTCATTTCCTGCCAATACCGCGGCCAGTGTGCTTTTGCCTGAACCATTCGGTCCCATGATGGCATGGATCTCTCCAGCCTTTACTTCCAGGCTCAGCCCTTTTAAAATTTCTTTCCCTTCTACAGATGCTCTCAGATTTTTTATACTTAACATGTTGTTCCTTTATATTTATTTAACAGGTATTAGAAACGTTGATCGTTGCATGCAGGCGATAAACCTGGCTAATACAAAATCTATTATTATTTATCCCACACTTCCTTCCAGTGAAATAGCAAGTAGCTTTTGTGCTTCCACAGCAAATTCCATTGGTAATTGGTTCAATACTTCTTTAGCATATCCATTTACGATCAATGCTACTGCTTTTTCTGAATCGATACCCCGTTGATTGAGGTAAAATATCTGATCCTCCCCGATTTTAGAAGTTGTTGCCTCATGTTCCACCATCGCCGAACTATTTTTTGATTCGATATAAGGAAAGGTATGCGCGCCACACTGGTCACCAATCAACAGAGAATCGCATTGAGTAAAATTGCGGGCATTTTCTGCGCCTGCACCGATCTGCACCAGGCCACGATAACTATTGTTTCCATGACCGGCGGAGATTCCTTTTGATATGATCCGGCTGCGTGTATTTTTACCGATATGATACATCTTTGTACCGGTATCAGCTATTTGTTTGTTTTTGGTAAGCGCTACAGAATAAAATTCACCGGTTGAATTATCGCCACGAAGAATAACGCTCGGATATTTCCAGGTGATGGCAGAACCGGTTTCCACCTGCGTCCATGAAATTTTTGAATTTACACCTTTACAGATACCACGTTTTGTAACAAAATTAAAGATGCCGCCTTTGCCATCTTTATCACCCGGGTACCAGTTCTGTACGGTAGAATATTTAATTTCCGCGTCATCCAAAGCGATCAGTTCCACTACCGCGGCATGCAGCTGGTTCTCATCCCGCATTGGAGCGGTACAACCTTCCAGATAACTTACATAACTGCCCTCTTCCGCAATGATCAGTGTTCTTTCAAACTGACCGGTATTCTGGGCATTGATACGGAAATAAGTAGACAATTCCATTGGGCAACGGACCCCTTTCGGAATATATGCAAATGATCCGTCAGACACAACGGCGGCATTCAGCGCAGCGAAAATATTATCTGTATAAGGCACTACTGTTCCCAGGTATTTTTTTACAAGTTCGGGATATTCCTTAACTGCATCACTGAAGGAACAAAAGATGATCCCCATTTCCTGCAATTTGCCCCGGAAAGTGGTTGCGACTGAAACGCTGTCAAATACCACATCTACGGCCACACCTGATAACGCCTTTTGCTCATTTATTGGAATACCAAGCTTTGCGAATGTTGCCAGGAGTTCAGGGTCAACTTCATCCAGGCTGGCATATTTTGCCTTTTTGGTTGGAGCTGCATAATAAGAAATACCCTGGAAGTCAATATCGGGCATCTCGAAATTTTGCCAGTCCGGCATTTCACATTGCTGAAAGTGACGAAGCCCTTTCAACCGCCATTCCAATAACCATTCAGGCTCGTTTTTCTTTGCAGAAATAAACCTGACAGTCTGTTCATTTAACCCTTTTGGAGCGATATCCATTTCGATATCCGTAACGAATCCGTATTCATACGCTTCCGTTGTTAACCGCTCCAGTATCTCATTACTATTACTCATTATATAATTTTCATTTCATTGCAAAGTTACACCGCAAAACTTTCACCACAACCACAAGTTCTGGAGGCATTCGGGTTATTAAAAAACAGCCCCTTTCCATCCAATCCGCCTGTGTAATCGAGTTCAGTGCCGTACAGATATAATAAACTTTTCATATCAACGACCACTTTTATCCCTTTATCTTCAAAAATATGGTCCCCTTCTTTTGTTTTTGTGTCAAAATCCAACTGGTATTCGAGACCGGAACATCCGCCCGCTTTAATGCCCACCCGTACAAAAGTGGATGGATCCTCGTGTTTTTCAGTCAGTAAGCGACTGATATAATCTTTTGCATTTGATGATACTGTAATCATATCCCCTGTTTTTAAACTTATTTATTTAACTGCAAAAATATGACAATTAAGCGGCCTTTAAGTTGATATCTGTTTTCGAAATGTGTAAATATGAGTTTTAGCGGGAAATAAAACGCTAAAAATGCGAATAAACCGGTGATACTTTGAAAGATTAGCGTGAATTCCTGGTGTTCCAGGATGCGCAGTCCATTTTATGGCAATGAGGATGCATTAAAAAGGGTTTCCATAATAACGACTACCTTTCAATGTACAATACCATACCATGAAAAAAATACTGCACCCGTCCTATTTATGTCTTTTAATTTATTTGTGCTCAATATCAACCGCCTGTGCCCAGGATACCGCTGATGTGCGTGACACGGTTTACACGGGCATTTACGTCACCAGCATACATGATATTGATTTCCGGCAGAGGGAATATACAGTGAATTGCTGGCTATGGTTAAAATATAAAAACAGGGCGTTTGATTTCATGCAAAACCTGGAAGTACCGCAGGCGAAGAATGTGGTAAAATCTTATTCAACGCTGGATACAACAAATGACAAGGTGTATATATTGATGAAGTTACAATGTGTGATGAAAGATTCCTGGAAGATTGCCAACTTCCCTTTCGACCGCCAGAAATTAAGACTTTCCATTGAGAATTCACAGTTTGATTCAAGGTCACTGGTTTTTGCTGTGGACACCATGGGTAAACATTACGACCAGCGCTTCACTTTAAACGGCTGGACCATCGACAGTTTTGACCTGTCAATCGGTACCAAGGCATATGAAACGGCTTTCGGTGATGCAAGTCTTGATAAACCACATTCGGAATATAGTTCCTTCAAAGTAAGAATAGGCATTAAACGCGAGGCGCTTGGATTGTTTTGGAAAATGTCTTTAGGAATGTATGTTGCTTTCCTTATTGCGTACACTTGTTTCTATATACATGCGCAAAGTGTTGAAGCGCGCTTCGGCCTGAGTGTCGGTTCCCTGTTTGCGGTAATCGGTAATAAATATATCGTGGATGCTTCACTTCCAGAATCCACTTCTTTAACGCTGGTTGATATTTTGCATGGCATCACGCTGCTCTTCATTTTTGCAGTGATCATGTCCACAGCTTATGCGCTTCATCTTGTTAAAGAAAATAAGGTTGCAAAAGCAAAAAGATTCGACATGATTGTTGCGCAGGTTTTATTGCTTATTTATATTTTTTTAAATGTTTTCTATATTTCCCGGGCAAATTCAGCGTAACAGGCAATTATACTAAAACAGGTGGCCAATATTTTACATTCCTTGTCTGCAGTTTTGCATTAGTATCTTTATTTTTAATTTCAACAGGTAGTAAGTTATTTATAATCAATATCTTATATTTTTATTGGTTATTTAATTATTTATTTAATAAATCGCGGGTGCCTCGGCCGTGCACTTTTTAAAAATAGTGGCAATTGTAGGAAATCAGCCACATCGCAAATCAGGTTATACCTACCTAAAATTGCTGGTAAATGGAATAATTTGCGCTAATATTTAATATTTATCTACAATTAGCGTTATAAAGTAATTACATATTAAGAAATCATCTTATCAGCCAATTTCCAATAGCTGTTTTAAACGGTTCAGTTATTATGACAAAACAAATATTACCACACTGCATCCACAGAATGAAATTGCGTTCATTATATAAGCGAAGCAGCGTATCAATTGCGGAAAATTCCATTATCACCGGCAGTTATTATTCTTTTAATTCCAGCCAGTATATCAATCAAAACATTTTTTTGTTCCATAATTTTTATTCTATATAGAAATTGGCACACTTACTTTAGCCGTAGTTAAAATGTAACGGCAAGTTGTAAGACGTGCTGATTTATAAATACGAATCCCATGAAAATCAAAATTTTACCTGGCATTATTTGCCTGGGCTGCATGCTCTTTAGCTTATTTCCATCCTATGCCCAGTTGACAGGGGTAAAGACTATCCCAGGAGATTACGCTACCATCACTTCAGCTGTAAATGCGCTTAATACATCAGGTGTCGGGACAGGAGGAGTTACCTTTAATGTTGCCGGCGGCTATACTGAAACCATCTCTGCCACTATTTCATTGACTGCGACCGGTACTTCAGCCAATCCCATTACATTTCAAAAAACGCCTGCTTCAGCCGGGGCAAATCCGCGGATCACTTCTTATACTGCCGGTGTGGGTACACCTTCAACGGCTGCCCAGGATGGTATCTGGCGATTAGTAGGTTCAGACTATATAACAATCGATGGTATCGACTTAAGAGATAATACCGCTAATACCACAAATCCTGCTACCATGGAGTATGGGTATGCTTTGTACAAAGCCAATTCATCGAATGGTTGCCAGTTTGTTACGATCAAAAATTGTGTTATTACACTTAACAATATAAACAATGCGTCGGGCACCATTCCGACAGCTGACGGCTCTACCGGTATTGCAATGCTAAATGCCATACCCACCGCGGCAACTACACCCCTGGCAACCGCTGTTACAGCTGGCGCTAATTCCAGTAATAAATTTTACAAGAACACTATTCAGAATTGTAATACCGGTATTGCCCTGATGGGCTATATCGCTGCATCACCTTACAGTCTTGCCGATGTAAACAATGACATCGGCGGGGTGGCGCTGGCAACGGGTAATACTATTTTAAATTACGGAGGTGCATCGGGAGCAGTTATCCCGGCCGTGGCGATCAGGAGTTATGAACAATACAGCGTGATCATTTCTTACAATACCATTAATAATAATAACGGAAGCGGAGCAAACCATGCCAGCATCTTGCGTGGGATCTATATAACTACTGCCCCGGGTGCAGCCTCAACCGTTACTTACAATACAATTACAGTTAATGGTGGTGGTACCACACAGTCAGTGGCCGGGATAGAAAACACATCAGGTTCTACGGCAGCATCCAATACCGTTAACATCAGCAATAATACGATCACCAATAGTACCTATACCACTGCAACAACCGGTGGGTTCTATGGCATCTTTAATAACGCGGCCTCACCTGCCGCACTTACGATCACTAACAATACGATCTCAAACAATTCCAGTTCGGCCACTACCACCGGCTTTTTTTACGGCATTCAAAATACCGGCCTCGCTTCTGCAGTTACGATCAGCGGCAACACAATTACCGGTAATGCAACAGCGACTTTAACAACAGGCGCTTTCATCAGTATTTACAATACTGCGGCAACACCTTCTCTTACCATCACCGGTAATACGATGGCGGGAAATACCACCACGTCTACCTCCGGCTTATATTATGCCATACTTAATTCCGGTTCTGTCACTACTACTATCAATATCAACGCTAATAACATCGGGACAAGCAGCTCTCCTGTAATAAATTTTACGGCTGTAAATTCCGGTGCGCAATCATTGGTTCGTAACACAAAAGGAGGTGCAGGCGCAGCACTATCGATCAGCAATAATAATTTCTATAATGTCTTATATTCTGTAACCGGGACTGGAAGCAATACCTACATTTACAATGCCGCAACAACTCTTTCACAGGCGATCAATAACAATACTTTTAATAACCTTAATATAAACACTAATGGTGGTATTACATTTATTTCAAATAGTGTTGTGGTAACAGGTACAGGTACCCAAAACGTAAACAATAATTCCATTGCCGGAACCTTTACCAAATCGGGCATTGGTGGCACAATTACATTATTTACAAGTGGCGCGTCCTCCGCTTCAGGAAGTGTTATTAACCAAACGGGTAATAATTTTTCAAATATTACGGTCAGTGGTACCACCATCATCGGTGGCTGGGTAAATACTGATGCCGGAGCCTCTACGAAAAAAATTCAGAATAATATTTTTAGTAACTGGACCGGCGGAACCGGCACCATTGTAGGTATGAGCATAAACCTTACCGGCACCAACAATGCCACAACAGGTAATGTTATCAGTAATATTTCGAGTGGCGGTGCCGTAACAGGTATCACTACCGGCGCAGGTAATGACAAAATCTACCTGAATACGATCAGTACACTTTCTACCACTGGTGCTTCTGTTGTAGGAATTTCCATCACCGGCGGAACGACAAAAAATATTTACAGCAATAAGGTCTATGATCTTCAGTCGTCCAGTACAACCGGTGTAGTGTATGGCATATCAACTCCCGGATCGGCAACCGCCGGTGTTGTTACCGCCAATATTTATAATAACCTGGTTGGGGACCTGCGCACGCCAAATTCAGGTTCTACAGATGCGGTTAGAGGTATCAGTCTTACATCGGTAAGGACAAGTTCTACTTTAAACGTTTATTACAATACCATTTACCTGAACGCAGTTTCTACCGGTACGAATTTCGGCACAAGTGGTATCTATCATGCTGCGAGCGCCACTACCACTACGGCTACCCTTAACCTGAGGAACAACATTATTACTAACCTTTCTACTCCAAACGGCACAGCTTTTACAGTGGCCTTCCGCAGGTCGTCTACGGCGTTGGGCAATTATGGAACGACTTCCAATAACAATCTTTTTTTTGCGGGCACTCCCGGAACATACAAACTCATCTGTTACGATGGTAACAGTGACCAGACACTGTCTACTTATAAAACCCGCTTAGCCACGAGGGATGCACAATCCGTAACAGAGGACCTGATCACTTCCGGAAAATTCCTGAGCACATCAGGGGCTTCCGCGACTTATCTTCATTTAGATCCATCCAAGGCCAGCCAGGCTGAAAGCGGGGCAGTCAATATTACCAATTTTACAACAGATTATGATGCAGATATCCGCCAGGGAAATACTGGTTACCCGGGAACCGGCACTGCACCGGATATAGGCGCGGATGAGTCAGGCAGTCTTAGGGCCGCGGCTCTTTCCGGAACTTACAATGTAGGAACAGGGCAAACTTTTACGTCATTAACAAATCCAGGTGGTTTATTCGCCAGTATTAATAACCTAGGACTCAGCGGAAGCATTGTAGTGAATATCACTTCCGACCTGGCAGAAGACGGCAGTAACAGCCTGTATGCCTGGACCGAAAGCGGTGTTGGCGGTTATACCGTTACCATCAAACCTGACGCATCAACTGCCAGGCTTATTTCCGGCAATGTATCGACCGGCCTGATTCGGTTAACCGGCGCAAAGAACGTGACATTCGACGGTAGCAATGGAACTTCCAACAGCTATCTTACCTTCAGGAATACCAGTAGTTCCGGAACTACCAGTACAGCTTTTACTTTTACAAACGGCGCGTCGTTAAATACCATAAAATATTGTAATGCGGAAGCGTTTGCCAATGCTACCAACGGTGTTATTTTATTTAGCACTTCAACTGTTGCCGGTGGCAATAGCAGCAACCTTATCACCTATTGTACTATAAATGCGACTGTAAGCGGAAACACAGGCAGCGTGGGCATTTATTCTGCGGGTACGGTTGGAAATGAAAATACAACGAATACGATCTCATTTAATAATATTGCTAATTTCAGGGACAGGGGCCTTGACATAGCTGCCACCGGTTCGAAAACCTGGGCGGTGAATAACAATAGTTTTTATAATGGAACGGTTACTGCTGCTATCAATTATGCGGCTTCTTCCGTAATTCACGGGATAAGGATCTTAGGCGGCGGAGCCTACTCGATCTTAAATAATTACATTGGCGGAAGCGCTGCGCTTGCAACAGGCAGCAATGCGGCCTTTGCTTCTAATTTGGGCAATGTGACGTTTTACGGGATACAGGTAACTGCCGCAACAGGCACATCCAATATAAAAGGGAATGTGATCAGGGGAATAACCGTTTCCTCTGTTCCGGCGGCGGCCAGTGTAAATGAATTTGTTGGGATTGAAACGATCGGTGCAGGTATCATTAATGTAGGTGGCAGTACGGCGGGCGACGGAAATATGATCGGTTCCAATACAGCGAACGGATCTATCATTATCAATACCAATACCACCCTGGCAGCTAATACTTCATTTATCAGGGGCATTAACTATACCGGGACAAATGTGGCAGGTATAGTAAACGGAAACCAGGTTGGCGGCTTCGATATAAATAATGCTGGCTCAACTGCTGCGAATTCGGCTCCGTCTACATTCCAGGGCATTATTATAAACACCGCGACAGCACCTACGCAGGTAAACAATAATATCATAGGTAGTACAGGAACAGGTGCGGCTTCTAACAGTATCGGGGTGATCGCTACGTCAACTGCCAACGGTACTACGTTAACGGGATTGTACCTTTCATCGTCCGTTGTTTCGACCGTGCAGGTCAATGCGAATATCGTTCAAAATATGAGCCAGCAGGTAGCGACTGTAAACTCAGGTACGCTTACCGGGATATGGATCGGCGCCGTTGCAGGTGCCAATGTTACGGCCACCAATAACGTAGTCAGGGCAAACTCCGTTGCACCTGCTACAGCTGCATTTTACGGGATCTTCAACAACTCAAATCCAACCTCAGTTACGATCAGCAGCGATACTATTTCGAATAATATCAGTACCGCGGCAAATACCGGCGTAATGTATGGCATATACACCCAGGGCGCGTCACCGGCTATCACGATCAACAACAATACTTTTTCAGGCAATTCTACCGGCACTCTTACGACCGGGCCATTTGCCGGTATTTTTAATTCGGGAACGCCTGCTGCACTTAACATTAACAGCAATACTTTCTATGGAAATACAACCACCTCTTTGAGCGGATCTTTTTACGCGATCTATAATTCCGGCGGTGTTACCTCATCTATTAACATGAACTCCAATAATATCGGTATCGTTGGTTCGAGTGCCATCACTTATAGCGCGGCTAATTCAGCCACGCAATATTTCATCAACAACACCGGTGGCACGGCAGGTACCGATCTATCGATCAGTAATAATAATTTTCTTGGAATTTCAAATACGGTACAGGGAACCGGTAATGACTATTTGATCTTAAATTCATTCCCTACGCTTTCGCAGGCGATCAATGGAAATACTTTTACCAATTTGAATATCAATACTTCAAATTCGGTCATATTTATCTCGGATAATGTTGCCCTGGCTGCAAGTGGCACGCAGGATGTAAATAATAACAGCATCGTTGGTGGATTTACCAAAGCCGCGGGAGGATCGGTCACACTGTTTACTAATACAACAGCTTCTGTTGCAGGTAGCGTCACCAACAATAACAATAATAATTTTTCGAATATTACCGTAACAGGCGCCACCTCAATTGCAGGGTGGGTAAATACGGATGGCGGAAACCCGGCTGCAAAAAATATTCAGAATAACACCTTTAGTAACTGGACTGCGGGAACCAGCGCGGTAACAGCAATTTCTATAAATTTTACCGGTATTAATAATTCCGTGTCAGGTAATTTCATCAATACTATTTCCGGTGCAGCTTTGGTGACAGGCATCCTGAGTGCAGGTAACGACAGTGTTTTTTCAAATACCATCAATACGCTTTCTACCTCCGGAACAAACACCGCTGTTACCGGTATCAATATAACGGGCGGTACCACCAAATATATATACAGGAATAAAATATACGACCTGCTGGCCAGTAATTCAGCTAACTGCGTTGCCAATGGTATACTGGTTTCCGGCTCTACTGTGGTTGGTGCAAACATCTTTAATAACACGATTGGTAATTTGCGGGCACCGTCGGCGAATTTGTCTACGGATGTCATCAGGGGGATCAGTATTGTTTCAACGACTCCAAATTCCAGTGTCAATGTTTACTTTAATACGTTGTATCTGAATGCAACCAGTAGCGGCACTAACTTTAGTACCACAGGTATTTATCATTTAGTTAGCGCAACGGCCAGCACCGCTACGCTTAACCTCAGGAACAACAGTATTACGAATGCATCTACTCCCAACGGAAGTGGCACGGCGGTTGCCTTTCGCAGGTCGGGTACAGCTTTGAATAACTATGCAGCTACATCAAACAATAATCTTTTTTACGCCGGAACACCAGGCACTTACCGGCTGATCTTTTCTGATGGCACGGCCGCTGACCAAACACTGGCTGCCTATAAAACACGGATGTCGACCAGGGAATCTGCCTCAGTAACGGAAGATATTTCGGGCAAATATTTGAGTACAACAGGCAGTTCTGCAATTTACTTACACATGAGTACTGCTATAGCTACCTCACTGGAAAGCGGCGCAGCAAATATTGCCGGTTACACGGATGATTTCGACGGCCAGACCAGGGCCGGCAACCCGGGTTACACCGGAAGCTCATCCTCACCCGATATAGGTGCGGATGAAATTTCTGGTATTGAAGCGGTACCTCCTACAATTACTTACACTTTGCTGGCAAATTCTACTACAAGGGCCAACAGGAGTTTGACTGGTGTAACCATTACTGATGGAAGTGGCGTAAATACTGCTAACGGTACAAAACCACGCATCTATTACAAAAGAAGCAGCGATGCAAATGCCTGGCTGGATAATTCAGCCGGTAGCAACGGCTGGAAATATACAGAAGCTACCAATTCAACTTCCCCTTTTACCTTCAATATTGACTACTCATTGCTAAACGGCGGGGCAGCCGTGGTGGGTGGTGTGATACAATATTTTGTGGTTGCACAGGATATTTCGACCATTGCGAATGTTGGCATTAATTCCGGCGCCTTTGCTGCAACGCCGGCTGGTGTAGCGCTAAATTCCGCGGCCTTTCCGCTTAGCGGAACCATCAATAGTTATACCATTCCTTTTTCGGGCAATTACAAAGTGGGTACGACTGAAGTATTTACTTCCTTAACAAAGGCAGATGGCTTATTTGCTTCTTTGAACAGTGCCGGTATGATGGGCAACACTACTTTTACCGTTACCTCCGATCTTGCTGAAGATGGTACCAATGGCTTGAATCAATGGGCCGAGTCCGGTACAGGAAATTACACTCTTACCATCAGGCCCAGTACTGCATCCGTGAAAACAATTTCGGGTAATGCGGTCAATGGGCTTATCCGGTTCAATGGCGCCGACAGGGTTACTGTCAATGGCAGTATCAGCGGCAGCGGAAAATACCTCAGCTTTAAAAATACGAATACAGCAGGTACAACCGGTACGGCCTTTACTTTCATAAACGGTGCAACAAACAATGCCGTGAAATATGTTAATGCGGAAGCATATGCCAATGCAACGAATGGGGTGATCTTTTTTGCTTCTACGGTAGCTACCGGCAACAGTAACAATATTATTGATAACTGTACCATCAATGCAACAGTGTCGTCGAATAAAGGCAATGTGGCCATTTATTCCGCCGGTACAACCGGTAATGAAAATTCGGCCGATACGATCTCCAATAATACAATTGCAGGTTTCCGCGACCGTGGCCTTGATATAGAAGCGACCGGATCTACTACCTGGTATGTTGGCGGTAACAGCTTTTATAATGGCAATATAACAGGAACTATTAATTACCCGGCATCGTCGGCACTTCATGGCATACGCATACTCGGCGGATCCGGCTATACCATATTGAACAACAATATTGGTGGCAGCGACGTGCTTGCTTCCGGAGCAAATGCCGTTTATTCGTCTACGTTAGGAGACCTCTCCTACCAGGGAATTTTATTGACCACTAACAGCGCTTCGCCGGTGTCGAATATCAAAGGCAATACGGTTGCAGCCATTACTGTTTCGTCGGTTCCTACATCAGCGGGCTCAAAAATTTTTACTGGGATTGAAGCAAATGGCGCAGGAATAAATGTAGGCGGCAGCGCAGCAGGAGAAGGAAATCAAATCGGGGACGCGGATATCAATTCGTCTGTCGTAATTACTACCACTACTACTTCTGCTACAAATACATCATTGATAAAAGGTATCAATGTAACCAGTACAGGAGGCAGCGTTATTGGCAACCAGGTGGCAGGATTCGACATCAGTAATGTTGGCACCGCCCCTGCAGCATCTGCTTTTGCAGGCTTGTATATTAACAGCGCAACAGCACCATCACAGGTTAATACCAATGTTGTCGGCAGCGCCACTGTATTAAATAGCATACGCGTTCTAGCTACTTCCATCGCCACAACAACTTCTTTAAGCGGAATTGTTATTGGTACAGCTGTAAATAATGCGGTACAGGTTAATGGAAACCGTATCGACAATATCGCTAACCTTAGCACCACTTCTTCAGGAAGTTTTACCGGGATAGATAATTCATCGACGCTGGGAAATATCACGATCAGCAACGATACCATTCAAAATATTCACACAGGTGTCAATGCAAATTCCGGCTCAACAATTTATTCTGGTATCACTTCGGCCTCTGCATCTACGATAAGCAATAACCTGATCAGTCTTATAACGCTTTCCGCTACCGGAACGAACGCACAGATCTATGGTATCAGTATTTCCGGTTCTTATGCCAGCACAGTTTCAGGAAACATCATTTCAAATATTTCAACTGCTTCCAATAAATCAACGGCGAATGCCGAGACCGGCACACCGGCAGGATCAGCCATTACGGGTATATTGAATGCCAGCAGTGCAGCCGGGCAGGTAATCAATAATAACCGGCTTTCCGGCTTAACGGCCACGTCAACGGCGGCCAATAATGTAGTGATTACCGGGGTAGGCATCACTTCTACCGGTTCAGGTAGTATTTATAATAACAGGTTCGGTATGTTTACCAATACCGCTACCGGGGCCGCTCCGGTAATTTGCCATATCATGGGCACGGACGGATCATTCAATGTTTATAATAATGCGCTTCGGTTGAGCAACCTGACGAATACGACTGGTACAAAAATTTATGGAATAGTGCATGCCTCCGCAACCAGCTGGAATTATTTTCATAATTCGGTAAGGCTTTCAGGAAGTTCAAACGGAACAGCCTTGCGTTCTGCCGCTTTTTTATTATCGTCCAACAGTGCGCCTGTTTTAAAGAACAATATTTTCTTTAATATCAGGACGGGTACCGGTTTTAACTATGCCATCAGTAACCTGGGCTCACCACCCACCAACTGGCCTGCTACAACTTCTGATTACAATGACTTTTATAGTATCGATGCAAATACAGTTGCAGAATGGGGAAGCAATTCGAGCAGAACATTTGCCCAGTGGCAAACACTGACCGGAGGTGATGCGCATTCGATCAACAATGCCATCAGCTTTATGACTTCAGCATACGATCTTGAGCCTGACAGCATTACAAACTGTAACTTCAATAATGCGGGAACACTCATAACAACGCCTGTTCTTATAAATACGGACATCAATAATAATCCGCGTAGTGGTGCCAATCCAGACCTGGGCGCCTACGAATTTAACTACACCGGATTTACGATCACTGCCGGTAGCAACTCTCCTGTTTGTTCAGGTGACAGTTTATATTTAACAGTAGATCCCGGGGATGCGCTTGTGCCGTCTTATAGCTGGCGAAATCCGGCCAATGTAGTAATCTCCACCTTACAAAACCCTGTTGTTACCTTAACAGCAGGCCAATATAAAGTAACGGTGACAGATTCAACGGGCTGCTTTGTTACCGACAGCGTACTATCTGTCATTAATTTACGTCCGACCGCCCGGATAACTGCTGTTACGTCATTGTGTGACAGCGGCATGGTTAACCTTAGTATCACGCTCACCGGTACCGGCGTAATTGATGGAACGCTTAGCAACGGAGACGACTTCAGTGCGACCGCTTCTACCATTATAATACCGGTTTACCTTACGGCAACCACTGCCTTCAGCATTACTGACCTGGCGGATGAAAGTTGCACTGCGATTTCTTCTGATATGCCTGATACGGTTACCATAACGGTATCACAAAAAGGAGAATGGCTTGGCAATACTACAAACTGGCACGATCCCGTCAACTGGTGCGGTGGTACACTGCCAACATCGGCTATCAATGTGACCATACCTGCAGGTACGTCGCTAATGCCGGTAATAACTGATACTGTCAGTTGCAAAAATCTTATCATCAGCAATGGCGATACGCTTACAATTGCTGCTACGGGTATGTTGAATATAGCCGGTAACCTAACCAACCTGGGTGTTTACACTGACAACGGGACTACCGTTTTCAATGGTGTATCGGGACAACAAAATTTTACCGGCGTAACAAGGTTCAACAACTTAACAGTCAACAATACCAGTGGCCTGGTACTTCCCGCAGCAATTACGGTAGCCGGGAACCTGTTGCTTACCAGCGGCGCATTGACTGCCAACAATTTCAATATAACAGTTAAGGGGAACTGGATAAATAACGCAGCTACCACTGCTTTGACAGCAGGAACAAACACGGTTACTTTTAACGGCCTGACCGCCCAATTTATAGGAGGAACTTTTACCACTACATTCAACAATTTAACAATTGCGGATACGTCGGCGGCAGTAAGTTTAAATACAAATGCTGCAATAGCTGGAAATCTAACCATATCCAATGGGACATTTGATCTCACGAGCTTTACGGCTAACCGAACAGCTACCGGTGGAACCCTGAATGTAGCCAATAACGCGACACTAAAAATTGGTGGCGCAGGAACATACCCGGCAAATTTTAACATCAGCAACCTGGTAGTTGCAAGTACCGTAGAATATTCAGGTACTAACCAGGTAGTGGCCGACCGGCTTTATGGAAATCTTAAACTAAGCAGTTCAGTTGGGGCGGCGGTAAAAACCTTTCCTGCAACAGCGCTCACTATTGTCGGAAACCTTATCAGTACCCAGGGCACAGGAACATCAGTTTCATTTACCGCCGGCTCAAACATAAGTGTTAGCGGAAGTGTTAACATTGGAACGGCTACTACTTTTAATGGTAGTAGTTACAGCCTGAATATTAGCGGTAACTGGACAAACAGCGGAACATTCAATGGCAATACAGGTACTGTCATTTTAAACGGGGCGGGAATTACTGTGGCAGGGCCAGGTGTACAAAACTTTAATAGTCTTACCATAGCCGGTGTAGGAATTATTTTTTCAAATAATGTCGCTCTTACGGGCAGTCTTGCCACTACAGGTGCGGGTTCATTCAACCAGTCAGTAGGTGGGTCGCTGACCATGAGCGGAACGGGCAGCACGATCAGCGGATCTGGCATTTCCATAAATGATATGACTATTGGCGGAACAGTAACGACTGCAGCTTCCTTTACCGTAACCGGCAACCTCTCGGTAAGCGGAAGCCTGTCTGCCACGGCTGGAACCATCACGTTAAGTGGTGCTTCAAAAACCATATCTGGCGCGGGAAGCACGAGCTTTAGCCAACTTTATGTTACTGGTTCAGTTACAACCGCCACCCCGTTTTCAATATCATCGAGCCTTACCGTTAGTGGAAGTTTTACTGCCAGCGCAGGCGCAGCTACCTTTACCGGTACAGCTTCATTAAGTGGCACAGCTAACTTATTCAATGTTGTATTGAACGGGGCTTCGCTTAAATTATCTGCAGGATCTGTTTTAGGTGTTGCAAATATATTTACTATCAACAGCGGTATTTTTGATGTAACTACTTTTGCGCCCAATACTGTAAACTTTAACGGCGCAGGTCCACAAAATATAAATTCCATTTCTTACAGCAACCTCGTTTTATCGAACGGAAATACAAAAACTGCTACCGGGCCTAGTACGATTTTAAAAGATATCACTATTGGAAGCGCGACCACTTTTAATCCCTCTGCTTATACCCACAGTGTTTATGGTAACTGGATCAATAATGGCTCCTTTATTGCCGGTACAAGCACTATACAATTTGTGGGACCGGCCAATGACTATATCAACGGAGCAACCACTTTCAATATCCTTACCAGTAATACAAGCAATGCCACGACCACACTAACACTACAAAGCAATGTATCTGCTACAACTGTAAATATGATAAAGGGCAGAATTTTAACCCAGGCAAATACACTGACTATTACCGACACCAGGACAGGCAATGGTTATATATTGGGTAACATTCAACGCACGCATGCTTTTACAACCGGTGTGGCCTATGCCTTCGAGGGGCCTGATAACACCATTACTTTCTCAGCTGTTTCCTCCGTAACCAGTGTAACAGTTTCCGTGGTACAAGGACCGATCAGTGATTTCCCTTTTGGCGGTTCCATAGGCAGGGTGTATAATATCGCAGTGCCTGCGGGTTCCTACACAGCTACATTGCGCCTGCACTATGAAGATGATGAATTGAATGGTAATAGCGAATCATCCATGGGATTATGGCGTTACAATGGTGCTACCTGGGGCAGTATTGGAAAAACGGCCAACAATACCGGCTCTAATTATGTAGAGCAAAGCGGCTTAACCAATATCACCAACCGGTGGACAGCATCCGACAATCCAAATGTTGTGCAGTGGACCGGTACTTTAAGTACGGATTGGAACACGGCGGGCAACTGGACCGTATTGCAGGGGTCTGCGTCAACACCACCATCCGCAAATGATATTGTTAATCTGGGCGGTGCATCTTTTACTAACCAGCCAACGATCAGCACCACCGTTAGCGTTAAAAATATAATTTTTGGAAGCGCGAAGGCAGTTGTTTTATCAATGGCTGGTGGAGGTACGCTGACTTCGGGTGACATGACGGGTAACTGGAGTACAACAGCCACACATACCATCAATGCCAATAATCAGTCGATCACTGTCAATGGGGACCTTTCACTGGGCGATGGAACGAACGGCCACGTGATCAATCTTAATATTGGCACGGGCACTGTAAATGTTTTGAAATCCTTATCGGAAAAAAGCGGATCTAACATAACTTTTTCGGGAGCCGGCGAAATGAATATTTACGAGAATTTCAATTACACCAGCGGTACATTTTCCGCAGGGGGCGGAACGGTTACCTATACTGGAAATGCGAACCAGGGTATTGCAAATATCCATTACAATAACCTGGTTATAAACAAGGCAGGTGGCGTCGCGACAATATATGACAGTGTAAGTATTGCCGGTAACCTGTTGATTTCTGCGGGAGAATTAGATAACCTGGCTCATATGGCAATAGCGGGTGATGTAACGGTCACTGCGGGGACCACTTTGAGCAATCAATCGATCCTTCATGTAAACGGCAACTGGAATAATGCAGGCACATATACAGGTGTCAACTCCAGTACCTTTTTTGAGGGCACCGGCACTCAGAACATTTCGGCAACGGAATTCAGTAATCTGATAGTCAATAAGCCGGTAGGAAGCAGTGCCATACTTACCGGTAACATTTCCTTAAATGGAGACCTAACCATATATTCCGGTACGTTGAATATTAAAACATTTGACTGTAACCGTAGCGTGCAGGGCGGAACATTAACTTTCGCTGATTCCGCTACCTTTATAGTTGGAGCAAATAATTCGCCATTGAATTTTTCCAGTGGTTCACTGGCCAATTCCAGTACCGTTATAGCCGACGGAACCGGCCCGCAAGCTATATTCGGGGCAGATTTTGGACACCTTATTTTCAGGAATGCGGGCGTTAAAACACTGGTCTCCCCTATTACTGTGAATGGAAATCTGACAATCGAAAGCGGATCTAATTTCGATGCCGGCTCCAGCACACTAACTTTAAATGGAAACTGGATCAACAACGGAACCTTTACTCCATCCACCAGCACTTTATTGTTAAGCGGGGTTTCGAATACAGTATCAGGCAACACCACTTTTAACAAGGTTACTGTTACGGGAAGCTATGTAGACCTCGCCAACATCACTTTCAACGGGCAGCTGCACATCACCAGTAGCGGTTCCATCAGTTCGGGCACCGGTGTTTTTATCACGCTAAATGAGGACCTCATCAATAACGGCGTTTTATACACGCTCGGCACAACTACCTTTACAGGTAATGTATTACAGACTTTAAGCCTGATAAATGCTACAACCACGGTGGCCTTAATAGTCAATTTTAATGGTAACGTTTCCCCCACGCTTTACTCTACTTCACCGCCACAGTACGGATATCTTAATATCAATAATACGGGCGGTGTAAACCCGAGCGTACCGTGGACGATTTTATATGCGCTTACGGTCAGCAGCGGCGCTTCCTTTAACTGCGGCGTGTCTACGCACAATATTTATGGCGATGTAACCAATAACGGAACCATCACCAGCAGCGGTGTGCTGAATTTCATCCCGGCAACGGCTGCCACTATAAACTTCGGTACTGGTTTTACAAGTACGGGCAGGGTTAACTTTGGCGGCGCGGGCGCCATTACCATTGCGGGTACACCGGCCGCTTTGCGCAGTGTGACGATCTCCAATACCAACAGTATCGGTGTAACTCCTTCATCAGTTTGGAATATGACTAATAACCTTACTATTAACAGCGGTTCGATACTCAATGCAGGTAGCTATAATCACCTGGTGGGTGGAAGAATATTGAACAACGGCATCATCAATAGCGGTACTTCCACTTTTACATTGAATGGCGCCGTTGAACAGGATATTTATACGTTGTCTGATTTCAATAATATTACCGTTAATAAACCGGCGGGAGCCGTTACATTGTCTTCTAATGTTACTGTTAGAGGTGTATTGAATTTTGTTACAGGGCAAATACAAACAGGCAATAACCTGCTTAGCCTTCCTGCGTCCGGTGCCGTTACCGGGGCTGCTCAAAATACAGGTTGGGTAAATGGTAACCTGCAAAAAGCGGTGGTTACAGGAACCAGTGTTTCGAGGGTTTATGAGGTCGGCGGGCTTAATGATTACACTCCTGCGACCGTTTTATTCGCGAATGTTTCCGTGGGTGGTAACCTTACCGGAAGTACTGTTTCTGCAGATCATCCCCAAATTGATTCTTCAGGAATAAACAAGAACCTGGATGTGAACCGCTACTGGACATTGACCAATACTGGTATTAATTTTTCAACCGCAAATGCAACCTTTAACTGGGTAGCCGGCGACGTTGATGCAGGCGCAAATACCGCGGACTTCAGGACGGCGTCGTTTGATGGTTCCGCCTGGGGCTTTACCTCTTTACTGTCTCCTTTGCCTACTTCGATACAGGCAACCGGGTTAAGTTCAATGGGAGTTTTTGCGGTCGGCGAAGGAATTAAAAATACGATATGGACAGGAGCATCAGGTACTTCGGATTGGTACACGGCACGTAACTGGCGCGGTGGCATACCTGATACTACTATACAAACGTTGATACCATCTCCGCTGCCGAACGGAAGAGTTTACCCGGTAATCAATACAGGCGTGGCCAGGGTTGATACCATCACCATACAAAATACCGCCTCCTTAACTGTTGTAAATTCACTACTACGTGTAAAAGGCGCGATCGTTGGTAGTGGCACGGTGGATGCTTCGGCCGGAACTATTGACATGTTTGGTTCAGCGCCACAAACGATTGCCGCCAATACATTTGCCAATAACAGTATTGCCAACCTCATTATTAATAACAACGTCACGCTTGCCGGACTGGATACCATAACGGGAACGTTAACGATGGGTAGCAGCAATCATACTTTTACAACCGGGGGCTTTCTTACATTGAAGTCAACGGCTACCAATACTGCAAGAATAGCGCCTGTCCCGGTAGATGGAACGGGCACCGCCACGAGTTTTATAACAGGTAACGTTACCGTTGAAAGATTTATACCAAACCGTCGCGCCTGGCGTTTATTGACGGCTCCTCTTTCAAATACGGGATCTATTTATGACTCCTGGCAAAACAGTGGTGTATATGAGCCAGGTAAGGGCCTGTTTATAACCGGGGCAAATCCCGGCCCGGTCACCGGTCTCGATGCGAGCGGAACAAATGTCAGCTCTATGAAATCGTTCAATCCGTTGACACAGGGTTTTTCAAATATACTCAACACAAAAACCACTAACCTTTCCAACAGTTCCGGTAGTGCGGACAACGTGGGATATTTTGTATTCGTACGTGGTGACAGGGATCCCTATAACCTGAATATCGGTTTTACGAACCCGACCACTTTAAGAAGCGCAGGCAACCTCCAAACGGGTAAGCAGGTATTTGCCGGATCCGGTAATTACGGAGGTTTCGCCATGGTTGGCAATCCGTATGCTTCTCCGGTTGATTTTAGCCAGATCGAACGTAGCCATTTGATAAAAAGATTTTATGCATGGGATGCAACACTGAATAATGTAGGCGCATATGTGGTACTCGATGACCTGGATGAAGATGGTATTTTCTCCAGGTCCAACCCTTCCAGTTTGCAGGATAAAAATATCCAGAGTGGCCAGGCATTCTTTGTACAAACGGATACAGCAGGATCATCAAACCTCTCTTTCTATGAAAGCAGTAAGAGTAATGTTAGCAGTAATGCCGGGTTCCGCCCGCTGGGACAAACGGTGTCGATGGAAATAATACTGAATTTATTGGCAGCGGATAGCACGAGTATCACTGCGGATGCGGCCGTTGCTGAATTCAACAATATTTTTTGCGCCTGTGTTAACCTGCAGGATGCGATTAAGTTCACAAATACCAATGAAACTTTTAGTTTGGTAAGAAATAATACACCGCTGGCCATTGAAAGAAGACCAATCATTAACAAGAATGATACCCTATTCTTAAGGCTGGTTCAATCCACACAGCGAAATTACCAGTTTGTATTTAAGTCGAATAACCTTTCCCAGCCAAACCTGCAGGGTTTCCTGGAAGATAAGTACACAGGGTTAGCGACTCCGATAAGTTTGGATGGCAGCACTACTTTCAATTTTACTATCAATGGAGATGCGCTTTCTATTAACAGGGATCGTTTCCGGGTAGTGTTTAAGGAAGGGGTGGTATTACCGGTAACTTATACGGATGTAAAAGCATGGCAGCAGGGTAAGGACATAGCCGTAAAATGGAACGTGGAAAACCAACTGAATATCCGGCAATACGAAGTGGAAAAATCCACTGACGGAGCAAATTTTGTAAAGGTAAATACGCAGGCTGTTGCGGGTGCCAGCGGTAGTTCCGGCGTGTACAACTGGCTGGACAAACAAGCTGTTGCGGGAGATAATTTTTACCGTATCCGCAATGTGGATATTGATGGCAGAATGGGCTACAGCAAGATAGTAAAAGTGAATATGAGCAGTTTGGCGGGTAGCCTGGCTATTTATCCTAACCCGGTAACAGGTGGAACAATCAACCTGCAGTTAACTAATATGGCCCGTGGTAAATACAATATCCGCCTGGTGAATGCACTTGGGCAGTTAGTCTTGGTAAAAGAGTTCAACCATGCAGGCGCTACTGCCGTCGAAAAAATAATGCTTCCCAATAAACTGGCGAAAGGCATATACAATTTAGAAATAATAGATACCGATAAGCGCAGAACGAATATGATTGTGTCGGTAACTGAGTGATAAGGAAGGTGCACGCCGCTATTGCATCAAATGCAGCAGCGGCGTGTTATTTATGATAGATAAGTAGTAACATACCGTTGCCTGCTCAGCACGCCGTTGTTGTGTATCCTGACCAACAAGCAGATTATCCTTTGCCAATGTAACGCCACTTAAGTAGTGTCTGCAAGAAAACGCTGGTATTAATAGCTGGTAAGGGTTTTAGCATATTTTCTAATCCGAATCTTCACTTCAACAATTACCTGTGAACTCTCTACTTTTGCCTCCGCAGCCGGTCCGCCAGCTGGCGGATAACCGGAACGCTGCTGTTTTTGCTTCTTTGAAAAAACAGGCTGCGCATTTTTTCAATTCCGATTTCATCGGAACCGAACCAACGAAAGGCAGCTAGCCCGGTTACTGATGTAGCAGATCAAACAGTGGCCACACTTAAATGCCTTTTATTAAACAGCTCAGTAATATTTTATTGTAGGCCATTTATTTAGTTTCAAAATTAATAATATTCAACAAGAAAAATCTCCACAATTCATTGTCTGTAAAGGTTTTCAGCGTTTTCTTGTAATCACTAAGTATGGAGCCTGAGTAAATTAAAATATTTCTTATAAGCCGAACGCAGGCTGTTGGTCAGCAGGCACAACAGCGGCGAGCCACGTATGGTCTACTTATTTTACAGTGGATAAATATTCGGTAGAATACTGTTACCTGCTCAGCTCGCCAATATTGTTATTTAACAAAAATCACTTCCTCGTGCAATGAAATTTATTTAACTTTCTGTAAAATGATTTTATGTCCACTGTAGCAGAACGCATTAAGCGATTTAACAGCAACAGGATACCATTTTATACTGCGATGAAATATGAGCTGATGTCTAAAGATCCGTTTGGTTTTTTCCGCGGCACCTGTCATTTATTTTACGAGGACCTCCACAGGTCTGTTAAAATCCCCGCTTCTCCCCTCGTGTGGATCTGTGGTGATTTACACCTTGAAAATTTCGGCAGTTACAAAGCAGATAACAGGCTGGTCTATTTTGATATCAACGATTTTGATGAAGGATTGCTGGCTCCCGCAGCTTGGGAACTGGTGCGTATCGTAACAAGTATTTTTATAGGACTCGATGATGTGGGAACACAACAGGAAATCACTGCTGTAGCCAAATTGTTCCTGCAACGGTACGCTTCCATACTCAAGAGTGGAAAGGCACGTTATATCGAACAACAGACCGCGACCGGTATCACCCATGTATTCCTCGATAAGGTTTGCGCACGCAATCCAAAAGAAGAGATCGAAAAGCGCACCGTCAATAAAGACGGCCGTGTCTGCCTGGACCACGATAACAAAAAGCTTTTTGCCATCAAAGAAAAAGAATTGAAAGATGACCTGGTTCGCCACGTAAATAACTGGGTGCAGGGATGTGAATTATTGCATCACGAATACAAAGCCGTGGATGCTGCATTTAGGGTAGCCGGCACCGGTAGTCTGGGTATGGCACGTTACCTTTTTCTCTTAAAAAAAGCGGATACAGAAAAATACCTGCTGATCGATATGAAACAGGCAAGGCAATCCTCGCTTCAGCCGTTTGTTGGCCAGCGCCAGCCCGGTTGGAGTTCCGAGGCCGAAAGGATCATCGCTATTCAGCAACGAATGCAAAATATCCCACCGGCGCTTCTTGGCACAACTGTTTTCAGCAATGATCCGTACGTGCTCAAAGAGATGCAACCGACCGATGATAAAATAAAATTTACGATCATCCGCGATGATGCAAAAGATGCTGGATCGATTGTAGACGACATGGCGTTACTTACTTCTTCCGCACAATTAAGAAGTTCCGGCAGACAGGGATCCGCCCGTGCCGACGACCTGATCGCCTTTGGAGAAAATACTGACTGGCAAACGGCGATAATTGATTATGCTATTTTTTATGCGGGCCAGGTAAAGAAAGATTATGCTATCTTTTACAAAGATTATGACGCAGGATTCTTTTCCTGATAAATGATAACCGCCTAAACAAGCAGCATGTATTTACCATCGGACATTATCGTAAAATTATTATTATCCGTTATCATCGGCGGTGTGATCGGCGCTGAAAGAGAATACCGAAGCAAATCCGCCGGCTTCCGAACCCTGACGATGATCTGCATGGGAGCCACCATTTTTACCATTTTGTCTCAACTGATCGGCATTCATAGTGCACCCGAAAGGATAGCATCCAATGTGGTCGTAGGAATAGGCTTTGTGGGTGCGGGCGTAATTTTTAAGAGTTCCGGTACCAACAGGGTAAACGGAATAACTACAGCAGCGATCATTTGGGTAACGGCTGCGTTAGGCATGGGGATTGGCGCCGGGTACGAACTCTTTTCGATTGTTTCCTGTGTGCTGATAATGCTGGTACTGTTTCTTTTCAGCAGGTGGGAAGTCTTAATAGAAAACGCCAACCAGATCAGGGATTATAAAATTATTTGCAAATTTGAGGATGAAACAATGAAGCGGTTTGAAGAACTTTTCACCCTCCATCATTTAAAATATAAAAACGGCAGGCAAACAAAATATGACAATGAGATCACAGGTGAATGGCTCGTACGCGGATCGGAAAAAAATCACCATAATTTTATCAGCGCTATCATAAAAGATCCGACTGTGAAAGGTTTTGAATTCTGAAAACACTTTATTACCGCAAATGGCAGTTTGGGTAACCACGGCATGCATTATTTTTTACCTGAGCCCAACCACAGCAATCCGTCGATGATGAGCTTATCCTGAACCGGGTTCCCAAATGTGTACGACAAAGTTTTATTGGTCTTATTCTCATAATCAATGTCATTGTGCCCCATATTCAGGTAGATCATTTTGTACTTCTTATTTGTCCAAACTATAGGGTAATACCCGCTGTGCCATATCTCATGGAGTTTTGGCCCGGTGCCCAGCGGGAAACTGGTTGAATCAACTGATAACAATATTTGTATGTCCGGATTGGTCCGCAGGTCATTTTCCCAACGGTACCATTCACTGGGTGAAGACTTGAACAGAGCGGGTAAATGCCGGGTGGCAGGATGAGACGTATCCTCAACACGAAGCATGGCTGAAGTGGGCCGCCAGGTATTACTGGCATAGGAACCGGCGCCTAAAAATTGCTGGTGGTACCAATCCCAGTTCTGCGGAAAATCAGAGGGCGTTAAGGCAAAGCCGGCAAAATGAAATCCCATCCACGCACCGCCATTGTCCATGTACTTTTTGAAAGCCGCTCGCTGGGAAGCAATATCAGGACGGGTATCTAAAAAAATAACTACCTGGTAGTTAGATAAATAATCCGGATTGAGATTGGTCCAGTTGGTGGTAGTATCATAAGTAAAATTATATTGCTTCGCCATTTTGGGAAACCAAACATTGGCTTCCTGAACAAAACTGATATGCGCCTGGTCTTCCCTCCCGGTAAAAAAAGCGATCACCTTAAATTTAGAACTGCCGTTTCCCTGCGCATTACTGGTGTAAAAAAGACCTGGCAGGCAAATCAATACAATGGCTAAGCATATTTTTTTTATTTTACCAGGTATGCGCATAATGTTTCTTTAAATGTAAATGAAGTTTAAAGATATTTTAAATTTATGGGTTGCCAACCTTGTGCAAACTTTTTAAAGTCTTACAAAGGTTGGCAACCTTACACAATTAAAATTATGATAATGGTTGTTCATACATTAAAAAAATCGCAGGAAAAGATCGACTTTTGCATGTTGCAAACAGGTATCGATGTTATACAAAATCGGTCGGCATAAATTTTTAAATTAAATAAATCATTATGAAAATATTTAAAAGATCACTTCCGGTAATGCTCATTCTTATGGCAATTATTGCAGATGTACCGGTGGTAAGCGGCCAAAAACAGCCAACGGCGAAAGAGATCGCAATTACAAAATTGGTGGATAGCCAGCAATACGTTTTTTATGCCCAATACGTGATCCCGTCGAACGGCCGCCAGAGAAACCTGACATCTGATTACACGGTCAGTGTGTCAAAAGATACAGTTACCAGCGACCTCCCTTTTTTTGGCCGTGCCTATTCGGCTCCTATCAACCCCGGCGATGGCGGCATTAAATTTACTTCCACCAATTTTTCCTATAAATTGGAGCAAAGAAAAAAGGGAGGCTGGATTGTAACGATCAAGGCACCGGACGCGCCGGGCGTTCAGCAACTGAACATGACCATTTTTGAAAATGGAACCGCATCTTTACTGGTGACCAGCACCAGCCGGCAGCCGATTTCTTTTAATGGATATATTAGGGGTAGAAAGTAATAATATTTTTACTTTAGAAGTTTGATTGTTCTTGGGGAGGGGGCCAAAAGTACGTGCCGGCGGTGTTTTCACGGTATACTATTGATAGATAAAAAGTGTCGTCCGTGAAACCCTGCCGTAGAAGGCAACTATATTTTGAAAGGTTGGCTGCATAAAATGTACACAATTTTGGTGCTTTCAAAGCTTGCAGGCTTTATTGCAGCAGGGTTTCACGGATGAAGGTTTTCTAAATCAGCATTTCTGCTGTGAAAACCCCGCTGGGACACACGTGGTCTTCGGGATGTAGCTTACATCTTTTGAGGATTATGGTGCGTCCTTTAACTTGACAGGAATCAGCATACACGCTAGGTTCTCAAAAGTGTCGTCCGTGAAAACCCCGCTGGGACACACGTGGTCTTCGGGATGTAGCTTACATCTTTTGAGGATTTTGGTGCGTCCTTTAACTTGACAGGATCAGCATACACGCTATGTTCTCCTGCAGTGTATTCCGTGAAACCCCGCTGGAACACACGTGGCCTTCGAACTTCCGAAGGCCTCTTTTTAAACAGAGATCATCTCACATAATCATCCGGGTCAATAATGCTTTAAACAAAACTTAGCTTTACGTGTTTTAACCCTATGCGCAAGAAAATTAAACTAAGCATTTTAGATCAATCTATTGTAAGACAGGGCTACACCGCCGGTGATGCCATTAAGGAAACCGTGGCGACGGCAAAGATGGCTGACGAATTGGGGTACAACCGCTTTTGGGTTTCTGAGCATCACAATGCGACTTCTATCGCCGGCTCCACACCAGAATTATTGATGGTAAAACTGGCGGATGAAACGAGCAATATCCGGATCGGTTCGGGCGGTATCATGCTTCCTAATCACAGTGCTTTAAAAGTCGCGGAAAATTTTCGCATGCTCGAAACGCTTTTCCCCGGCCGTATTGACCTTGGTATGGGCCGGGCTCCTGGCAGCGACCGGATCACCGCTTCTATATTAAATCCTTCCAATACATTTAGTGAAGAGAGTTACCTGCAGCAACTAACCCACCTGCAGCATTTTTTTAATGACACCGCCGGCACAAGCTACGGTACATTACTGGCCGTTCCCCAGGCCGATACCATACCGCAACAATGGATACTCAGCAGCAGTGGCGGCAGCAGTAAAATCGCGGCTAATTATGGGA
>JBDSLD010000252.1:0-2723 GCA_039916545.1 Ferruginibacter sp. | reverse complement strand
AAAAAGAATACAGCGATGAATTTAATTCCTTCACCTGTTGTGTGGGACCCGGTATGGAAAATCATGTAAAGTATGGTGAAAATATTTATTTCCGCGGCAAGGATGGAAGCTTGTATGTCAATCTTTTTATTCCATCCATCCTCAACTGGAAAGAAAACGGTATTACACTCAAACAGGAAACCGGTTTGCCCGCAACCGATCTGTCAACATTTACGATCACAGCATTAAAACCTGCAAATTTTGCACTTCGTATTCGTAAACCATCCTGGACAAAACGGGTTACTATAAAAATCAACGGTATTGACCAACCGGCTAAAATTGATGAGGACGGATATGCAGTGATTGATCGCCAATGGAATAACAACGATAAAATAACCTTTACAACTCCGATGGATTTTTATACTCAGGCGATGCCGGATAATTCCAATCGCCGGGCAGTTTTTTACGGACCAGTTTTGTTGGCAGGCATATTCGGCGATAAGGAACCAGCGCCGCTCGACATTCCCGTTTTTGTTACAGATGAAAAAGACGCAAATAAATGGATGTTGCCTCAGGTAAATAATCCCCTTGTTTTTAACGCAAAATATCTAACAAAGAAAGGCATTTTATTGAAGCCGTTTAATCAAACGAAGAATGAACATTATACTGTTTACTGGGATGTTTTTACGCCCAGAGAATGGGCCGTTCAGCAAAAAATATATGAAAGGGAAAAGCAGTTGCAGAAAGAACTGGAAGCACGTACGGTAGATGTTTTACGAATTGGTGAAATGCAGCCCGAGCGCGATCATGAACTGGCAGGAGAAAAAACAGTTACTGGTGATGACCATAACCATAAATGGAGAATGGCAGAGGAAGGAGGTTTTATTTATTTCAATATGAAAATTGACCCCTCGGCAGTAAATACATTGGTTTGCACTTATTGGGGAATGGATAACCGCGGGCGAATATTTGATATTTTTGTGAATGATAAAAAGATAGCGACAGAAGACCTGGATAAATATAAAGCCAGTAAATTTTATGAGATCGCCTATACAATTCCCCAGGAGATCACGAAGTATAAATTGAATGCATCCGTAAAATTTGTTCCGAAGAAAAATAATTCAGCCGGACCGGTTTACGGTATAAAAATGGTAAAAGGAGACGTAACCGTCCTGTTGAAAAATAACTAAAAAAGCAACCATCAATCAAATGAAAAACATCCTATTTCCCCTGTTTGCGATTGCAGGGCTTGCGGCAAAGGCCCAGCAAAGGGATTATCCTATTCAACCGGTAGCCTTTACGCATGTGCATGTAAATGACCAGTTTTGGAAACCTAAAATGCAGATCAATGCTACCGTTACCATACCATATATTTTAAAGATGTGTAAAGAGCATGGCCGTATTGATAATTTTTTAGCGGCCGCCGGAAAAAAAGACAACAAGGTATGTTCTGAATTCCCTTTTGATGATACGGATGTTTACAAATGGCTGGAAGGTGCCTCTTATGCTTTGCAGGTAGAGCCAAATAAAAAACTGTCCTTATATCTGGATACGCTGATTGCGATCATTGGCGCGGCGCAGGAAAAGGATGGTTATTTGTATACTTTCAGAACTATTAAGCCAGCTGTGCCGCATGAATGGATCGGTGCAAAGCGTTGGGAAAAAGATTCTGTATTGAGCCACGAATTATATAATGCAGGCCACTTATACGAAGCTGCTTATGCTCATTTCAATGCAACAGGAAAAAGGAGCTTATTGAATATCGCGCTAAAAAATGCGGATTTACTGGTGAGGGATTTCGGATGGGGTAAAATAGAAGAGTACCCGGGCCACCAGATCGTGGAAATAGGATTGGCGAAATTATACCGCATTACCGGTAATAAAAAATACCTCGATCTCGCAAAGTTTTTTTTAGATGTACGTGGTCCTAATGGCGAAGCGTACAACCAGGCAAACGAAAAGGTAGTTGATCAAACGGAAGCAGTAGGCCATGCTGTAAGAGCGACTTACATGTACAGTGGAATGGCGGATATAGCGGCACTTACCGGAGATAAAAAATACCTGGAAGCAATTGACGCGATTTGGGAAGATGTTGCTGATAAAAAATTATATATCACCGGCGGTATAGGTGCTACAGGCGCAGGCGAAGCGTTTGGTGATGCCTATGATCTTCCCAATATGAGTGCTTACGCAGAAACCTGTGCGGCTATTGCCAACGTTTATTGGAACAACCGCATGTTCCTGTTACATGGAGATGCCAAATATATCGATGTGCTGGAACGCACATTATACAATGGTTTATTGTCTGGCATGTCCTTAAGCGGCGACCGTTTTTTTTATCCTAACCCGTTAGCCTCTGTTGGCCAGCACGACAGGAGCGGATGGTTTTCCTGTGCCTGTTGCATATCTAACATGACCCGCTTTTTACCTTCTGTGCCCGGTTATGTTTACGCGCAAAATGACAACGATTTGTATGTAAACCTGTTTATGAGCAATAGCAGCGATGTTACTTTGCCTGCCGGTAAAGTAAATATCATTGAAACCACTAATTACCCATGGAATGGAAAAATTGATATGACTATCAATCCGGACAAAACAAGCAATTTTACAATACATATCCGAATACCCGGATGGGCGCAACATCAACCGGTGCCCGGTGATTTGTATTCATCCTTAGGCAGTAAAGAGCCGGTTACCTTAACACTTAATGGTAAAACATATCCATACACCATTGATAAAGGCTA
>JBDSLD010000251.1:0-6303 GCA_039916545.1 Ferruginibacter sp. | reverse complement strand
AAGTAAAAGATTCAAATCCATTGGAGGTATTGGAAGACGTATCGCTTTCTTTAAATGTAGTAATGCTGTGGTAATTCATGATCGGAATGCCAATGCTAAACCCAAACTGGAACTTATCATTTTTGTTAACGGCATAACCAAACGCGAATTCGTACTGACCGCCTTTTGTGTCGAGTGTATTTTGCTGGCGCAATGCCTGGCCGGCATCCAGGATATTTTCCGGTAGTCCTCTTACCTGCACATTCCCATTCACGCTGAAAGTATCCACCAAATAAGTGTACAGCGCAGGAGCTGTGCCGTAAGCAAAATTGGGATTGTTCAACGCATCATCTATTGTCTGGCCACTTTTAGCTAACTGCTCGGCCCATTGTTCACTGTAAGAACTTAAATTATTCAGGCCATTGTATTGAACGCTGTTATTGTAGTTCGCTGTTTGTGTGAAGGCCAAACTGATGGCATGGCTGGTGTTCCGGCTGGTGCTATATCCGTATACAAAGCCGATGGGCCCCAATCCAAAACTGTTTTTAGTGCTTTTATTTTTAGTATCCCTGAAATTAGTCTTATTGCTGTTCATAAAAAAACCGGGAGTAAAAACAAACTCACCGGTCTTGTAATTTCCCAGTCCTGCAGGATTTACAAAAATAGCATTGATATCACCTCCAAGAGAACCCATTGCGCCACCAATAGCGACATTGCGGGCAGTACCATTTTGCGGGAAGAAGGAATAGCGCAAAGCATCTTCCGGAATCTGCGCATATATCACCGTACTTATTAAGAGTACAGGCAAGAGTAAATATTTTTTCATGGCAATAGTATTTAAGGGCGACAGCGGGTTTTACGATCCGTCACTTAATTGAATTAGTAGATACCCATCGATTAATTTCTTGGTGGTCTGGAAACTGCTCCTCCTCCGCCTGATCCTGATGAACTGCTTCCGGCAGAAGAACTGCTGCTGGTATTGGTTGAAGGAGTGTAGGTCCGGTTGTTATTGGTAGAAGAATTATTGGTGCTGTTATTAGAAGAATTATTACTGTTGCTTGGCGAGAAAACCTGCCTGATTACATTACCCACAGCGCTTCTTCCCCTGGTATTATTATTCGTGTTGTTATAACCTCTGATCGGTGTCTGCCTGATACCACCGGTTTTTGTGTTGGCGGAAGGATTGCTGTTATTGTAAACGGGATTGTAACCACTTAAATTAGCTATCCTCGGTGTAGTGTTTTTTGGAATGGATGGCGTAATAAAAATCGGGCTGTAGACCGGGTAAGGCCAGAAGTAAGGATTGTAATAATAACCGTAATTAAAGCCATAGTTATATGGATTATAGCTGTAATCATTGATGTAAGGATTGTTGCTGAAATTATAATCGAGGTATCGCCAGCGACGGTCATTTATTCCGAAACGAATGGTCCTGTCCTCGTAAGTGGAATAAGTACTCGCAGTCTGCTGGTCACTTTGGCGATCAGTTCTCTCTTCGCTGTAACCTGCCGGGCGGGTTGGTGAATAATATACATCATCGGGTGTTTGACCTGATTTATAAAGGGTAGTGCAACTGCTGAAAGCAGCCACTGAAATAGCAAGGAGTAAAAGTTTTGTGTTCATGATAATTTGTTTAAAATTATTATAAGATGAAGTTACTACTTTTGTGCGGTTTTAGAATAATATAAATAGCCCAAAATCTTTGCCACTATTTTGCAAAGTTTAGCATTTTGATGTTAAATTGGTGCTAAATCAAACAGTATTTTTATTTTACAGACAATTGAATATCAATTGCTGACGGCGTACAAAATGATGTGGAAGATATCGGTTAGCCGGGATTGCAAAAGAGATCATCGTTTAAACATTATTTAATTAAAAAATTAGCCTCTGAATGGGGCACTGGTATGAGTAAAGAGATCACAAGTATGCAGGAGGATTATTCCCAATGGTACAATGACCTGGTAATAAAGGCTGGCCTGGCAGATTACAGTGCGGTTCGAGGTTGTATGGTCATCAAGCCTTATGGCTACGCGCTTTGGGAAAATATGCAGCAACAACTGGACAGGATGTTTAAAGAAACCGGCCATCAGAATGCTTACTTTCCCTTGTTTGTTCCAAAAAGCCTCTTTGAAGCGGAAGAAAAGAATGCTGAAGGATTTGCCAAAGAGTGCGCGATTGTAACACATTACCGGCTTAAATCTGATCCGGATAACAAAGGTAAACTGATCATCGATCCGGAAGCAAAACTGGAAGAAGAACTGGTAGTTCGTCCAACCAGCGAAGCGATCATCTGGAGTACTTATAAAAACTGGATACAGTCATACCGCGACCTGCCCTTACTGATCAATCAATGGGCCAACGTGGTAAGATGGGAAATGCGTACCAGGTTGTTCCTGCGTACCACCGAATTTTTATGGCAGGAGGGCCACACGGCGCATGCTACGCAGCAGGAGGCCGTCGACGAAACGGTGCAAATGTTAAATGTGTACGCGACTTTCGCCGAAGACTTTATGGCGATGCCTGTGATCAAAGGTGTAAAAACACCCAATGAACGCTTCGCAGGCGCGGTTGACACTTATTGTATTGAAGCGCTGATGCAGGATGGTAAGGCATTGCAGGCAGGTACATCTCATTTCCTGGGTCAGAATTTTGCGAAAGCATTTGATGTGAAATTTACCGACAAAGAAAATAAACTGGATTATGTATGGGCCACAAGCTGGGGCGTAAGCACGCGGCTGATCGGCGCATTGGTAATGGCGCATAGTGATGACCAGGGACTTGTACTACCACCAAAACTTGCTCCGATCCAGGTAGTGATCGTACCCATTTTTAAAGGCGCAGACCAAAAGTCAATGATCGATGAAAAAGTAAAAGTGCTGATGCTTGAGCTGAAGGCTGCTGGTATTTCCGTAAAATATGACGACAACGACAATAACCGTCCAGGCTGGAAATTTGCCGAATATGAAATGAAGGGTATTCCCGTAAGGATAGCGATAGGCGCCAGGGACCTGGCAAATAACGTAGTGGAAGTTGCCCGGAGGGATACAAAAGAAAAGATGAGTTTCAGCATTGACGGACTAAGCGAAAAGATCATCGAATTGCTGGAAAATATACAAACCGCCATCTATACCAAGGCTAAAACTTTTCGGGAACAGCGGATCATTAAAGCAGATACCTGGGATGAATTTGTAAAACTATTGGATGAAAAACCAGGTTTTATTTCGGCGCATTGGGATGGCAGTGGTGAAACCGAGGATAAAATAAAAGAGCTTACAAAAGCCACGATACGATGCATACCACTCGATAATGTGCAGGAGGAAGGAAAATGTATTTTGACTGGTAATGCAAGTACGCAAAGGGTTTTGTTTGCACGGGCGTATTAAATTCACTAAAATAGTATTTCGCGAATCTCACAAAAGGTTTTCCAGCGAAAGTTTTCATTGGGGTGGTTTCGGTTCGTAAGACACGAACTGAAACTGCGGAGTTACCGTGCCCCCTTTACAGTCTGGGCCAATTTTCACCGGGTCAGCCATGCAACCTTGCTATTGAAAGAGCTCCGGCTTTCAGCATTTGTAAATTATCGCATAGCTCATGAGACTATTAAAATTGAAAACTCATTTGGATAGACGGTTTCGTAAGTGTCCTCCTGGTAATTTTATTTCTGTAAATTGAAAAGAAATAACTGGAAGTATCTAAAACTCAAAAATCATGAAGCCATTCTTTTGCCTGTGTTTATTCATCCTTGCAGGAGTTGTTGTTAACGCGCAACCAGCCAGGGACAGCGTTATCGCCGCTGTTAATAAATTATTTGAGGGTATGAAGAAAGCCGATACTGCCTTACTGAAGAATTGTTTCTCTCCTAATGCGGTGCTGCAAACCATCAAGAATGATAAAGGAGTAACGACTGTAATTGATGAGAAAGTCGCTGATTTCATTGACTTCGTTGGTAAAGAATCTGTAGGTAATGCGGATGAGCAAATAGTTGTGGAAACAGTAAAGATCGATGGCCCGTTAGCGATTGTGTGGACGCCTTATAAATTTTATTACAAAGGCAAATTCAGCCATTGCGGTGTTAATTCTTTCCAGCTTATCCGCCTGGGCGAAGGATGGAAAATTCAATATATTATAGATACCAGGAGGAAAGACGCCTGCCTTTGATTACTTATGTTTTACCTTGTATTTCTTATTTACTTTAGGGTTGTTGAAATATTCATCCAGTTGCTTGCTGTCTAAATTTTCGTCCGCGATCGGAATATCAATCAGCTGGATTTGAGTTTGCTTCAACTCATCTTTCAGCTTTTTCGTTTTAGTCAATATTTCCGGATCCTTTTCTCCAACCACCGTATTGTCCGCCACCAGGTACTCAAGTCTTTTTATACTATTTCTTATTAAAGAAGCGGTATTCTGATCGGAGCTGCTATTGGGTGCAGTAGCTTCTTTTACCGGCACCAATGCAACACCTACACTCGGCAGGATCTTACCCGCTGTTTGCTGATCCGAATTCGGCATTGATGAAAAAACGGTGCCGCCCAAACCCGATACAGCAGAGCCCAGGTCAAACCCAGTCCTGGTTTTTTTTGTCTTTTTCAATTTCTGATCTACCAGGCGAAAACTACTTTTTAACTGGAGAATATAATCTGTTACATCTTTTCTCAGGCTTTCAAATTCCTTTACCCGTTGCGGATAGTTTATATTTTCCCTTACATATATATGAATGATTGCCGTGTCTCTGTTGCTGAATTTATTGGTACCAACAAAGTAAAGTTCTAACAATTTTTGCCTGTCCTTGTCCGTATCTTTTACAAAATCGAAAGGGGCGTACCAGGTGTAATCATCATTGCATTTGCGGACCGGCGTCGAAGATTTTGCCTGGTAATTACTGAAGTAAGTGATCTCTTCTATTGGAAAGCTGCCGTTATCACATTGCAGTTTGAAGGTAATGGTATCGCCTTCATCAATGTACATGGTGCTGGTTACGGTAGGTTTGATCTTAGAAGGTATTATTTCTGTGTTGTAAAACAGGAGGATGAAAGAGGTATCAATTTTATCGGTTGGATTGTTTAAATTCTGTAGACCGATATTCACTTTGTATTCGTAATCATATTTTAATTTACCGGAAAGAAAAAAAGATTTTTCGGCCTTGAAAGTCAGTACCCCGTCGTCTTTGTTGATCTTTAAGCCAACGGGAGAATTTTTTAAATACCAGTAATATTCTGATTGGTTCCTGTTTATTTCAAAAGCATATTTTAATGTAGAGTCAACGTGCAGCGTAAAATAAGGATTGATATTCCTGATCCTTAAAGCGGAGTCAGCATAATTAACCATTTTATGAATGGTGTCTTTACGAATGGAGTCGGGTACATTTTGACCCCGGACCGCAATCGAAAGAAATAAAAAGAAAACTGCGACTGTGGTCAATTTTTTGATACCCATGTTGGAAATTAAAGCTTTTCATTAAAAGTGCAAATGTAAGCACTAAAAAAGCCATCCTGATAAATCAGGACGGCTTTTTTTAACCAAAATCAACCTTTACTCGTAGGTATTATAAAAAATAATACCTAAGGGTTGGATTTATTGTATGGTGATTTCTTTGGTGGTAACCTTAGCGACTTCTTTTTTAGGCAGGTTCAATTTTAAAATACCATTTTCGTATTTCGCTTCAATCGATCCGCCTTCAATTTTTTCATCTAAAGTAAAACTGCGTTTGAATGCTTTGTTGCTAAATTCTTTCCTGACAACTTTTTCAGTTTCAGTTTTTGCAACTTCTTTTTTATCGGCACTGATGGTTAAAATGTTACCATCTAACTTGATGTTGAAATCAGCTTTCTCCAATCCGGGAACCGCTACTTCCAATTGGTAAGCGTTTGCATTTTCCAGGATATTTACCGGGGGAAAACTAAAAACATCCTGCCTGAAAGTTTTTCCAAAATTTACAGGCAAATCATTGAACAGGTCATTCATCAAACCATCAAATGCTTTTGTTGCCGGGTTGTTTACTTTTACGAGTGTCATGTGATTATTATTTGTTTGTTTAAAATTAATTTTTACAGATTAAGGTTTTCAAATTCTGTTCCAATGAAAGAAACAGGTCTTATTGGCTAAATAATGCCAATTTTACAGACAAAATGTCGTAATTTGATAATTTTGCAAGACTAAATGTCGCAAAACTATTATAAGTGGTAATTTTTAAACACATTGAAATTCTTCGATGGATTATTCAGTGCAAGTATGTAAATTTGTGTTCCAAATAAAAATTATAAGATATGTATCCAGCAGAAATTGTAATACCAATGAAGGAAGAGTTGACAGAAAATGGCTTCGCCG
>JBDSLD010000250.1:0-3727 GCA_039916545.1 Ferruginibacter sp. | reverse complement strand
GAGGGTAAAATTAAGGGCAGATGAGTCCATATGCCTGGGGGCTACCGTACAACTGAATGCTTCAGGAACAAGTTTGTATAACTGGATAGTTAATACGACGGGCCTGAGCAATACTTCTATTGCCGACCCGGTCGCCGGCCCGGTTGTAAGCACAACATATACTGTTATCGGCAGCGATGACTACCACTGTTTTGCAGACACAGCTAAAATAAATATCAGGGTGCTGCCTTTGCCAACGGTGGCTATTCCGGCGGTTCCTGATCTGTTGTTGGGCATGCCCGTACAATTAACCGGCAATACAAGTAATGATGTGGTAGAATGGACATGGTCACCGGCCGATTATCTTAGTTGCAGCAATTGTCCTTCCCCGGTAAGTACGCCCGGGGCTGCTATTACTTATACGCTGAAAGTTAAGAACAGCAATGGTTGTACCGCTTCAGCCAGCGTGTTATTAAAATTGCAATGCCAGGAAAGCAAGGTATTTATTCCGGCCGCGTTTTCTCCCAATGACGATGGCAAAAATGATTTATTTAGTATTAAAGGGATTTCTATCGTAAAGCACCTCGTCATTTACAGCCGTTGGGGAAAGCGGGTATTTGAACGCAGTAATTTTATAGCCGGCGACCGCTCATCGGGCTGGGATGGAAGAACTAACGGCGAATCGTTACCTGCAGGTGCCTATACCTATTTCGTGGAGATGGAATGTCCTGCGGGCGGTATTTTCACCAGAAAAGGTACAGTAATGTTGTTGCGGTAGAAATGATGCGATCATCAGCCGCAATTTGCCTTCATCAAAAGAAATAGAACAGTATTGGTCAGAGAAGGAGAAGAGTATATATTTGTCATTCCTTAAAAATATAAGCTCACTATTGAATCTCTATAAAAATGACCAATATGCCGACAATAGAAACCGAATACAAAAAGGTAACCACCAACACTATCCAGAAAATGAAGGCTGCCGGGGAAAAGATCTCCATGATCACGGCATATGATTTTTCCTTTGCGAAATTATTTGATGCAGCTGGTATTGATATTATTTTGGTTGGTGACAGTGCGAGTAATGTAATGGCCGGTCATGCCACCACGCTTCCTATCACCCTGGACCAGATGATCTATCATGCACAAAGCGTAGTGCGCGCCCGGGAAAGAAGCCTGATTGTGGTGGATATTCCGTTCGGTTATTATCAATCCAATTCGGAAATTGCACTCGCTTCTGCTATCAAGATAATGAAGGAAAGTGGTGGCCATACCGTAAAACTGGAAGGTGGCGAGGAAGTGATCGACTCTGTAAAAAAGATAGTGAGTGCGGGGATTCCGGTAATGGGCCACCTCGGACTAACACCCCAGTCAATCAATAAATTTGGTACATATGTAGTAAGAGCAACGGAAGAAGCGGAAGCCGATAAACTGAGAAGGGATGCTTTATTATTACAGGAGGCCGGTTGCTTTGGAATTGTATTGGAAAAAATCCCGGCCGCCCTTGCAAAGGCTGTCACAGAAAGCCTGACTATCCCTACCATCGGCATTGGCGCAGGCGGCTTTTGTGACGGCCAGGTATTGGTGATGCACGATATGCTGGGTATCAACACAGATTTCAAACCGCGTTTTTTGAGAAGATATTTAAACCTCGACGACCAGATTTCCGGTGCGATCAAACAATATATCAGCGATGTAAAAAGCAGGGATTTCCCAAGTGAACAGGAACAATATTAGCGGCTGATCTTATATTATCTCTTTGAGTAAAACACGTCGTTAGTCGTCGGAGGGAGTATTTGCTTTTTCGCTCTTTCTTTTAATTTTCAATGTCATCGCTGCAATCTAATAATTACCAGGACTGGTCAGGTAACTATGTGAGAGGTCACTTTACCTGCTAACCTATTTTCGTAACTTGCGCGCTAAATAAATATTATGATAAAGGATATTTTGCCGGTACTCCAGATCAAAGAAAAAAACAAAGGAGTTTCCACAGGTACGAAATGGCTTTCTTCAAAGGGCGTTGCAATTGATTCCTTTTCTCCTGTTGATGGAAAATTAATCGCATCTGTGAAGTCTTGTGATAAGGTCACGTATGACGCAGTCGTAAGCCAGGCACAACTGGCTTTTAAAGAATGGCGCACCTGGCCCGCTCCAAAGCGAGGGGAAGTGGTTCGGCAGATCGGTGAGGAATTAAGGGCCCAAAAAAATGCACTAGGTCAGTTGGTTAGTTATGAAATGGGCAAGAGCCTGCAGGAAGGATTGGGTGAGGTACAGGAGATGATCGATATCTGTGATTTTGCGGTCGGACTTTCCCGGCAATTGCACGGACTCACCATGCATAGCGAAAGGCCCGGGCACCGGATGTATGACCAATATCATCCTCTTGGCATAGTAGGCATTATCTCGGCTTTTAATTTCCCCGTGGCCGTCTGGAGCTGGAACACTATGCTGGCATGGGTTTGCGGTGACGTTTGTATATGGAAACCGAGTGAAAAAACACCTTTGTGCGCCATCGCCTGTCAAAATATAACAACTAAAGTCTTTAAGAAAAATAATGTGCCCGAAGGCGTCAACAACCTGGTAACCGGCGACAGGGAAGTGGGTGAATGGATCAGCGCCGATCCGAGGATACCATTGGTTTCGGCAACCGGCAGTACACGCATGGGCAAGGCCCTGGCATCATCCGTTGCACAAAGGTTGGGAAGAAGTCTGCTGGAACTTGGAGGCAACAATGCCATTATAATTACAAAAGATGCTGACCTGGATATGGCGCTGATCGGCGCCGCATTTGGGGCGGTAGGCACAGCCGGACAGCGTTGTACAACAACACGCCGGCTGATCATTCATGAAAAAGTGTATAATAAATTCCGTGAAAAATTAGTGAATGCTTACGGCCAGTTGAAGATTGGCGATCCGTTAGACGAAAAAAATCACGTAGGGCCGTTGATTGATAAAAGCGCGGTAAAAATGTACCTCGATGCGATTGAAAAGTGTAAATCAGAAGGAGGAAATTTTGTAGTGGAAGGTGGCGTATTGACCGGAAACGGGTATGAAAGCGGTTGCTATGTAAAACCATGTATTGCTGAAGCGAAAAATGATTACCAGATCGTTCAGCATGAAACTTTTGCGCCAATCTTATACATCATGAAATATAAAACCCTTGAAGAAGCGATCGCCATTCAAAACGGCGTGCCACAAGGTTTATCGTCGGCCATCATGACCAATAATTTAAGGGAGGCGGAAAAATATTTGTCTGCCGAGGGCAGCGATTGTGGCATTGCCAACGTAAATATCGGCACGTCAGGCGCAGAGATCGGCGGTGCTTTTGGCGGCGAAAAAGAAACAGGTGGCGGAAGGGAAAGTGGCAGCGATGCCTGGAAAGTCTACATGCGCCGACAGACCAATACAATCAATTATACAGATAAATTACCATTGGCACAGGGGATTAAATTTGATTTGTAGACTCGGTGAAATTCCGACGCAAAACAACTTGTTCTTCGTTTATCACAACTATTTCAATCAACGGCTGGCAGGATTTGAGAAACCATCCATCCGCTGGATGCAGGGCCTCAAGTAGGTCCCAGCGGGGTTTTCACGGCAGAAGTTTTAAATCATAAAAGCGCTTTCCGTGAAACCCGGCTGCCGTGAAGTTCCTGCACTTTGAATGATCCCGTGAAGTAAAATCATTTACAATTAACGGAATTGCACCTCTTTTCTACAGCAGGGTTGCACGCATGGAGGTTTCATAACT
>JBDSLD010000249.1:0-14399 GCA_039916545.1 Ferruginibacter sp. | reverse complement strand
CCCTGCAACCCACAAGTACGTCCCAGCGGGGTTTTCACGGCACGCTTTCAGAATTATAAACCTCCCAGCGTGCAACCCCGCTGTAGAAAAGTAGTCCGATTCCGTTGATGTATCAATGATTGTAATTTCCGTAACAGTATAAAAGTGAAGGCTCTTTTAAACAGCAGGGGTTTCACGGTTGACACTTTTACGGCTCAACCGGTAAACTGTGAAAACCCCGCCGGGACGTACTTGTGATGAAATTTAAATAGTACGCAATTTTTGCACTTGCATACCCTCCTTCCAGTAATTCGCTTCTGCCCTCGTCGGGTACATTTCCGCCAATCTTATTACAGGGATCGCTTTGTAAATGTCCTTCCATTTACCGGTAAATAGTCCAGGTGAACCTGAGATACTGGCGCCACCATAAAAAAAATCTTTCCTGCTGTCACCCAGAAGTCTTGGCCTTACCGGGAATGCGGAGATAGGCGAGCAAATACCTGGAGTTATTCAATGTTTCCAATTATCCAAACTTACCCGGCTTTATTCCCTTCCAACTAGGCGATCCTACACTAAATTGTGAAAAGACGACTCAAACTGACATAATTTGTTGAATTAATAAGGACACGAAAAGACTTATTATTTGGAAATGCACTGAAGTTTTGATTTTCAGCTGTGGAGGTGGATGCTTTAAGTAGCTGGATGTTATTTGGTAATGCTTCTGGTCGATGAGTACTATTTTCCCCAGGGTTTGGGATTTATTATAAAATGTAAAATGTATGTTTGGTGCCTCAATTAGATTTCAGGATAGATTTAATTAAAAGGTTATCTGGCACAATTGTTAATAAGGTATTACCTGCGCAACAGTGACTATTTTACTAAAAATATTTTTTTACCTATTAAAAATTTACAGGATGAGTGCACCAAAAGTTATTACATTATTATTACTCGGAGTAGTAGGCGGATTATTGATCGCGCCTGCCAAAGGTTCGGATACCAGGAGAAAACTTTCTAAATTAGTCAACGATGTATCCGATTCCGTGCAGGATGTAATTGATCTTTTTCGCGACGAAACAAACGATTTAATAAGTGATTCGCAAGGAGAGCAAAATTCAATCGCAAATCATTAACCTGTATTTATACTATCTTGCTAAAAATTTGAATGCGCTATGACCTATTGCCTTGGCATTAAAGTAAAAGAAGGGTTGGTTGGAATATCCGATACGCGTATCTCGGCAGGTACAAGTACTACGGTTAAGAAAAAAGTCTTTGTTGTTCAGAATGAGCACAACAGTTTTTTTATAATGACCAGTGGACTGCGTTCTGTCAGGGATAAAGCGGTACACTATTTTCAGGAGATCATAGACAGTGGGATTGTATTTGATAAATTGTACAAAGCAGTAAATGAATTTGGCGAGCAGATAAAAAGGGTATCGGATGAAGACAGGGAATCGCTGTTAAAATCAGGGTACAAATTTAACCTCAATGCCATTGTTGGTGGGCAATTGAAAGGTGACAACGAGCATAAATTATTCCTTTTATATTCAGAGGGTAATTGGGTAGAACTCGACCAGGGCAGTCCTTACGCCATCATCGGTAATTCGGGCCAGGGAAAGGGTATTTTAAACCGTATCGTAAACGGAGATACCACTATGCGGCAAGCTTTGAAAGCCGGGTATCTTTCTTTCGATTCAACCCGGGTAAGTTCTAACGATGTTGAATTTCCAATTGACGTGGTATTGTATGAAAAGGATAGTTTTTGCATGACAGAAAACAGGTACGAGTTGAACGAGCTTGAAAATATTTCCACACTCTGGAATGAAAAATTAAAGAAAACGCTGGATGAGATACCCGAGGAATGGATGGAAAAAGCTTTTAAAAAATTATAAGACAATCAAATAATATCAAGATCAATTTATGAAATTCAAGGTTTTTAGTGAGCTGCAATACGAAGTGAGAATGCCAACGACTTTTATTTTTAACATCCAGGTTTCTCCGACTTCAAGTCAAACTATTTTAGAAGAAGAACTGACCATTGATCCACCGTTAGAATTTGAAGAATTCACTTCTTCTTCAGCGGATGCCCGGTTTATAAAACTACAGGTAACGGATAAGATCAGTTTCAAAGTAACGTACGCGGCAACAGTTGATCTTCATTATAATGTCATCAACCAGCAGGAATTGCTCAATACCGTACCCGTCATTAAGCTGGATGCAGATGTGATCCCTTATCTTTTTCCGAGTCGTTATTGCCAATCGGATAAGCTGCAAAAATTAGCAACCAAAGAATTTGGCGGTATCGAGAACGCGTATGCGAAGGTATCTGCGATCAATGAGTGGATATACAACAACGTCGAATACCTCGGGGGCATGACCAATTCCAGTACTTCCGCGCACGATACACTGACGGAAAGGGTGGGAGTGTGCAGGGATTTCGCGCATTTGGGCATTACGCTGTGCCGTGCCTTATCGATTCCTGCGCGGTATTTTACAGGCTATGCGTACAATTTAAACCCGCCCGATTTTCATGCCTGCTTTGAAGCATACATCGGTGGGGAATGGATATTTTTTGATCCTACCAAACTTGTTCCGGCTAATGGTCTTATAAAGATTGCCAATGGAAGAGACGCTGCGGACGCAGCTGTGGCAAGTATTTTCGGCAATACCGGTTGTATTTCAATGACAGTAAAATGTGAATCGATCGACCCTGATTTCAAGCCATTTTACATGCACAATACTGAAAATCAAAAAGGAGTATCTTACCAATAACGCATTATTTTATATGCTGCCTGTAATAATTATCGGGCAGTTTTTTATTATCCTGATCAGGTACAAATTTATTTCTCTGTCAATGCTCCAGGCTCCTGGCTTTAAGTAATAGATGGAATATTATTCCGTTGCAGATAAAATCTGCGCACTGCTTTTCTATTTTTTTACTTCCGTGAAATATTGTTGTGTTACATGAGTTCTTGTTGAAGGATAAACTCAATCAGCCTTCAATAATCTCCACGTTTTTTTATAAATCTGTCGCACTGCCATAACTGCGACAAAACGACGATTTAAATACATCCGAACGTATAGAAAAATATAAATTTTTTATTATCTTACTTTTTGTGATGCGTCAGCAATCTTAGGAGGCGCCTTCTTCTTTAAAATTCCATCTATTTTTTCTATAACCTCATCCCTTATTTAAATCAATTGTATGAACAAGAATTTAAAAAAAACAATGGCATTCCTGGTTTTAACAGGCCTTACAACGTTTATCATTTCTATTGCCAATGCCCAAAGCAAAGAATCTTTGCAACGGATCTATAACAACGAGACCATCCAGGCTTCCGGCACTTCATTTATCATCGGCAGCAAACAGTTAAAATTCGGGGAACTGAAATCATCATTCTCATCGGGCATTACCCGGGACCTGTACAAGAAAGCCTCCGGTCAACGTATCCTTGGAGGCATCACTACAGTGGCCGCTATTGCTGCACTCGTAACCGCCGCCGTAATAAGAAAAGATCAAAAGGGCGCTGCCGTTGCCTTTACTATCGGCGGTATCGGGCTTAACCTGCTAAGTTTTCGCTTCCGCAAGCACTCCACCGAATTGCTGGACCGGGCCATCTGGCAGCGAAATAAAGAGATACTCTTTGGCACAACGCCTTAGGATTTTACAAGTTGAATCAGCTGGTTTATGTTGTTGTCTCAAATAAAGAGTTTCCTTATCGCTTTCACCTATTTAATTTTTTATGAAAAAAAATTACCTGGCTGCTATTACTTTTATGGCAGTGTTTTTTGCCTCTCCGCTTGTAAATGCACAGCAGGCTAACACAAATTCCAACATTATTGTAAGTACCCGGGCGGGGAAAGTGAAAGGAAGTTTACGAGATGGCATTTCCGTGTTTAAAAGCATTCCCTATGCTGCTCCGCCGGTAGGGAAAAATCGTTTTGCAGTTCCTGTGCCACACTTGCCCTGGACCGGCACGAGGGATGCGACCAGGCGCGGGCCAACAGCTCCTTTTGACCTGTTACCCGACCAGGATTTTGAAAACGCACCTACCCTGGCAAAGGGTTGGGTAAAAGGGGATGATTTTCTTACCGTCAATATCTGGACCCCCTCTACAGAAGCCAAAAAACTTCCCGTGATGGTGTTCATACACGGGGGGGCTTTCATTATGGGCACGAGTGACGTCTCCATGTTCGATGGAACTAATTTTGCAAAAAAAGGGGTGATCCTTGTTTCGATGAATTATCGAATGGGTATTGAGGGCTTTCTTAAAATACCTGGTGTGCCGACAAATATTGGCATCCGCGACCAGGTTGCGGCCCTGCACTGGGTGCAGGATAATATCGCGGCTTTTGGCGGAGACCCTGGCAACGTTACCTTGTTTGGCGAATCGGCCGGTGCTATCAGCGTGGCGGTGTTAATGACCAGTCCCGCAGCAAAAGGATTATTTAAACGTTGTATAATGGAAAGCGGTTCGGGCCAGGCGGTCTTAAGCGGTGAGCAGGCAGACCGTATCGCGAAACAGTATGCAAAGACTTTGAAGATAACCAATAACAGGAACGGGTACATGAAATTTACGCCCGAACAATTACTGGCTGCCCAATCTAAAGTAACGCCAAAGATGGTAAGCCTTGAAACAGAGACTCATCCTGATCCTACCGGCGGCGTGGTATTGTATTTCCCTGTCATAGACGGCGACATTATACCAGATATACCACTTTCTATTGTCCGCAGAAAGGAGGCTCCACCGATCGATTTTATGATCGGCTACAATACCGATGAAATGAATTATTTCCTGGTACCTACCGGTCTTTTAAAAAAGATAAAATTTAATTTCCTTCTTAATATGGCCGTAAAGAAAGTGCATCCGGCGCCGGCCGCTTTAATTACAATCTTTAAAAAAGAGTACCCTGGAAAGAACCTGGGCGAGCTGTTCTCGGCTATCTTAACATCATACCAGGCACAGGTTCCATCGATCCGGTTAGCCAATGCCTGGGCCGCCGGGGGCGCCAATACATTTATGTATGAGTTCGCCTGGGTATCATCCCTTAAGAACGGGATCTATGGCGCCGCCCATGGTATGGAAATGCCCTTTGTATTTAATAACCTTGAAGCAAAAGGAGAGCGGGGGTTACTTGGACCAAAAGGGGGACCGCAGGAACTGGCCGATAAAATGCAGGATGCCTGGATCAATTTTGCGATCAACGGAACACCTGGTTGGGATGCATATACGGAGGCTGACCGCAAGACCATGTTAATTAACACTGACTGGCAATTGCAAGCCAATCCTCACACAAAAGTATTGGCCGCCTGGGATGGTGTAAGGGATAAGTAATACATATTTTTTGTTTGCCCGGTTACCCTCGTCCTCAAAAAATGTATCATCGGATGCAGTACAAAAAGCAAAAACCACCCCTGGTCGGGATGGTTTTTTTATGGTTTAAAATCAAGCTTTACTGCGGCGTTAAATACTGCGCATAAGCATAGCCTTCTTCATTGTCATCAGTCCGCACCAGCCACCATTGATCGTTACTCTGACTAACAAGCGTAATAACTTCGCCATGTGCCGCTTTTCCGACAATAGGCTGGTCTGTGCCCGGGCCCTTACGTATATTTAAGTTACTGTTGTCAGTTGTCACTTTCACTTTTGTTACATCCGCACCTACGCTTGCATTTACGTTCATTACTACATCGCCAGCTAAAAAGTTGGGATCTATTTTACCATAAATATCCCATAACTGGTCCTTCACCGCGCCGGTAGGTGCAGTGCCGTCTATGTACAGGACATCATCCTGCTCCCTGACTTGTAGATCGCTGACACCCGCTGCTGCTGCCGCGTCTGTCAATTCTTTATATTTCTCCTGTAATGCCATGATTGAAAGATTTAAGTGTTATTGTTTTTATTTAATTGTAAGTGCGCTGCCATCAACTTTCTTTGGATGCAACCCATCAAGCGACATTTTTAATTTCTTCCATTTATCGGCGGCAATGGTCCCGGTCACGGTGATCACGCCGGCATTAACTGATGCCTTTACTGAGGGATAATCTTTTGTAGCATCCATTACACCTTTACTTAAAGGGTCATCAGGCGTTATCTCAACCGGTTTTTCTACGACAGGTGGCGGAGCGACGGTGGTATTGTCATTGACAGATTTAACACCTTTTACGTCTTTCGTAAGATCCGCCACTTTACTTTTTGCAGCATCATTTTTTAATTCCCCAGTTAAGGTTGCAACGCCATCCGTAACGTTCACCGTTACAGGTGACAGGTCCGGCTCAGCCTTTAATTTGGTTTCGATCGCAGTCTTAATATCTGCGTCTTTTGGTTTACAGCTTACAAAGCTAACGGTGGCCACAATGGCTAATACCGTCAATAGTCTTGTCATTTTCATAATTACTTTAGTTTAGTTTAAAATAATACAATATTTAGTGGAAAAATATTAGTCAAATGCGGTGCCAATAAACCGACTGGTTGATAGCACATGGCACTTAATAATTAAATTATACCTGCACAATTAATTAATTTTAGATCGCGACTTCCGATATCATGATATCAGTACAGCCACCTATAAATTAGTTTTTACAACGGTTGACCCAGCCTTACTTTTTTACAAATCTCATCATAGCAATATCACCCATTATCAATGTCAGCGTCGTGTCGCTGGTTATGCTGTAAGTATTCACCTGCCTGAGTGTCTTAAAAAAAACCTGTTCCCCGCCTCCTTCGCATGCCATCATCGTGGCGCGTGCATCGCCAAAACTTATTTTGTTACCCGTGATGGCCACTTTACAGCTGAAAGAATTACAACTGGAATAGCCGCTGGCGTCAGCTGCTGGCAGGTTGAATTCAAGGGTTGGTTTTTGCTTTGGATACAAGCCATCAAAAGCGATCCTCGGACCGGATATATAATTAAGCTCCCATTTGCCATTCAATTTTAAAGATGGGCTATCTGCAGAAGCCTGCGCAGGTTGCAGTTGAGTTGATCCGGAGGATGAGCGCTTAGAATTATTACAGCCGGCCACGAGCATTATTGCCAGCAGTAGAACAGTCAATCGTTTTGTCATGTTAACATATTTAAACAAAATTCAGCGAGATCCCGTCAATAAAAATCTATATAAGAGGATGTAAAATAAGTCATTTAACCAAAGATCTTGCCTAATAATCCACCTGCACCAGACATGCCTTTACCACCACTCAGCATACTGAATAATGAACCTAACCCACCGCCGCCGAGGAGTCCGCCGAGCCCTGTGTTGCCTGCGTTTGTATTCGAATTATTCCTGTTCATCATTTTTGAAATGATCAGCGGTGCCGCGATACTTACCAGCCCTTTGAGTAATCCTCCGCCATCAATACCGGAAGCTTTTAATTTATCACCCAAAGATCCTAACAAGCCATTCGCACTTACCTGTTCGCTGTTGTTACTGGTTGTATGGGCATTTTGTGCCACCTGGTCGAGCAGGCCAAATTGCGTTTCATCAACTCCGAGATAGTCCGCTATTTTCTGAACACTGTGTTCTTCTGCTTCGCTATAATTTCCATCAGATTTTGCGAATGCCAGCAGATCAGTCAGCAGCGAATATTTAAGATCGGTGCCTTTAAGCAAATCGAGCGCGGGCAAAAGTCCTTCGCCGCCCGGATCCATTGCCGCATTTAATACAAGTTGCTGCTGTTCTGCTGACAGATCCGCCGCTTCACAAAGATGTGTAAGGTGATCTATTTCAGTTTGAGTAGCACGGGAATCGGCAGTAGCAATTGAGGCTATTGCTGACAGGTAGGCACCTTTTTCTTCATCACTGATGCCCGTGAGGATCTTTACGTTTGTTTCCATATTTTTTGGTTTATTTGACTAATTTAAATTATGCGGCGGAATGATTTTTTCTATCATTGCTTATGCGTGTATGAAATGTCTTTAACCAACTTGCATAAAGTCAGCCCGTAAAACAATCGCCCGGCAAACACACAGAAACGCTAAAAAAAGCTGTAGGGAAAATAGAAGGGATAAATTAAAAAAAGCGTTTTCTTTTATTGTATTAAAAATGATAATTTATTATTTTTAAGATTGTTCTTTAAAAGCTGGACTGATAATAATTGAAGTAGGAGTAACAACTGAAAATTGGAAATGTTCGCGGATATTTTTTACAATTAACCAGTTGTTGCTTCCAGGATCGACCTATGATTAACCAGGAATATAATTAATGAAAGACTCAGGCCAGGCCAGCCAGGTGCAGCAATCAATAGGGGCGTAAAAAATTAATTTAATAATGACGTCTTATCTTCATTTTCGCTGACCGAAGTTTTTGAAGATATGCTGTCAACGGAAAAACCAGGTTTTCTTTCCACAAAATACATATCTACTTCGCCTACATTCTTAGCATTTATTTTCCCCCTGTAGCTACAAATAAATTCATCTTTTACCAGGTCAAAAGTAGAAGATGAAATGTTGACCTGGCCAGGTGCCCCGTTGCTTTCCATACGGCTCGCAATATTTACCGTGCTTCCCCAAATATCGTAAGCATATTTTTTTCTACCAACCACACCGGCGACTATCGGCCCTACATGAATACCTATTCTCAGGTACCAGGGCTCCAGCCCTTCTTCCATCCTTCGCTTATTGTTGAAAACTATATAGTCCTGTATTTCCAAACTTGCATTTACAATATTATAGGCCTGCCTGGTATCCGGCGTAGGGATGCCGCCGGCACACATATACGAATCCCCGATGGTCTTTATTTTTTCAAGGTTATATTTTTCAATGATATTATCAAAGGCTATAAAACAGGTGTTAAGTTCTTCTACCAGTTGCTGCGGCGACAGCTTATCGGCATGGATAGTGAAGTTCTTAAAATCGGTAAACATCACGGAGACTGTTTCGTAATTCCTTGGGGTAGCCTGGCCGTTTAGCTGTAATTCCTTAGCCACTTCAGCCGGCAGGATATTTAGCAGCAGGTGTTCGATCTGGTCCTTCTGGTGATCAAGGATCGTATTGGTCTTAACCTTTTCACGGTAATTTCTAAAAATAAGCACAGCTATTAAAAATACAAATGCCAGGCCGCCTCCCAATGCGTTCCGTGCAAGCTTCTGTCTTTTTATTTGCAGATCCTGCAGGTCCTTATCTTTTGTTAGCAAGTTGATCTCACCCTGTTTTTTTTGCAGGTCAAATTCGAATTGTAACCCTACCAGCTTTTTATTTATTTCACTATTGTATAAAGTATCTTTTACATTGGCATAGCGGGTACGGAAGTCAAATGCATTTTTATAATCAGCAATTTTGGCATAAGCTGAAGCCATCTCCTGGTAGAGGTCCTTTAAATTAGTACTTGCTTTTAGCTCTTCCGCGATTTTTGTCGCCTTGTTGTAATAGGCAAGCGCCGCTGTATAGTTCTCTTGTTTTATATAAACATTCGCAATGCCCTGCATTGACCGTACCATGTGCAATTTGCCATCCAGCTTTTCTGAAATAGCCAGCGCCTTTTGATGGTATTTCAGGGCCTCGTCATAATTACCTTCCTTCAGGTAAACCTTTCCTATTCCATTGTAGGCGAAGGGGCTATTGGCAGAATTCCCAAGCACCTTCAACGAATTTTTAAAATGAAAAAGCGCATTAACGGTGTCGTTCCTTTCGATATAGATCTCCCCGATATTTTCTGAAATGATACCAAAAGATTCCTGGTCACCGATCTCTTTACACAAGGGTAGTGCCTGTAACAAGTAGCGCAGGGCCTTGTCCCAGGTAGCTGGTTTGTTATAATAAATAGTTCCAACCGTATTGAGTGCAGACAGGATCCTGAGCTTGTCTCCGGTTTGCTCAGACAGTTTCAGCGACCTGAGTGAATAATCAAGGGCCTTTGCATCATCGCCCTGGTCCGAATAGATCGCCCCAATATTATTTAATAAATTAGCGACTCCTACATCGTCTTTTAACTGCTCAAAAATTTTTAATGATTCATTCCAGTTTTCAAGTGTTTCCAGGTATTTGCCCTGGTAATAATAGCCTAAGCCGATGTATTTAAAGGCAAGCGCTTTTCCCTTAACAAAATTTATTTTTTCCGAAAGCTCTTTTGCCTCAATAGCGAAGCTGATAGATTTCACGGGGTCGTCCTTGAGATGGTCCTTGCTTTGCTGAACAAGGCTATTTACAAAAGCGGTATCCTTATCGCCCGGCTTTTTTTCTACATTGGTTTGCGTTAAACCCTTTTGTGAAGCAGATAAAAGAAACAGGAATAAAAATATTTTCTTATAATTCATCTCAAATTATTTGACGCTACAGGAAAATCATGTTTATGGTGCGCTTTGATATTTGTTTCCAAAGATAGTTTTTTCCTTTTAGCTTTATTTCGGGGCTTGTTAAATTTTATCAGGTGAATGATTAAGGAGGGTTATGCCAGTTATCGGAGGATAACTTCGGTTGATGGTCGGGAGACACAACAACGTCGGGCTGAGCAGGAGATAGTTTTATACTGTTTGTATTTATAACCACCATCTACCTGCCACGCTATTGGTATAAAGTAACGTAGTAATCCGGGTACGCAACTGTTGTGTCTTCAAACAACAGCCGGAGTCTTGTTCCCAGAAGTTGTTTCAAAAATAATAGTTTTGTTCACTGATGCCTGTTTTCGGAGGATAGCTTAGGTTGTTGGTCGGAAAACGCAACAACGGGGAGCTGAGCAGGAAATGGTAATATATTGAGATGTGCCAAAACAACGGCGTGCCAAACAGGAATAGTATCTGCCATTTCCATTTAGCACGCCGCTTAATCCCTGCCCGGTGGCAAGCGTTTATTCCTTAATGAAACTAACTGTTTTATAACCATTCTCCACCTTCACCCGCACAAAGTACACGCCGCCCGCTAACCTCGACACATCTATTTCCAGAGCGTGCTTCGATACCTGTTTCACTAACCCTACAGGATAGGATTTACCATGCGCATCAAATAAGGATAATCCTTTTTGAGTGATCAGCTCACTTGAAACAGACAGCACTGTGCGGTTACGGGCAGGATTGGGATAAACATTGGCACCATCAGCCGGCACTATTTCTGTAACTGCCTGGCCGGGTGACTGCAAGGTTTTTGGACCCGACGCAGTTCTTGACAACATGCTGGTTTTTGAATTGATATACAATTTGCCGTTCTCATAGCAAACAGTATAGTTCATCAAATTGGCAAAAGGATTTAACAACGGTATGATCGTATACACGCCTGGCTGGCCAACGCACACAGGACTTAATTTATAAGAAACCGATGGTTTATCGCCATTTTTCAGCCCGGTTATGGTTGACGTAAAGTTGGGAAGCGGGTCGCCGCTACAGATAACTGCATCGTTTGCTTTCACATGTAATTTTGCAGGCGTAATAGCAAACGTATTCGTTCCCGCCAGGGTTAAGCTAAAGTTTTTGCCAGCCGACAAAGAGCCGATCGTGTAGGCGTATTTACCTACATTATTACCGGTCGCCCGACCCAGCTTCCCGGTGAAACCGGCGGCAGTTAAGCCGCCATTATTGGTAAATGTAAATACCGGGTCAGCATCGCCATACACCTTGCTTTGGCAGGGTGCCGGTGTAATACAAACGGAGATTGGCAGGATGTTAACAGTGCCGGTGCCGTAGGTAATCTCGAAGTTCTCATTTACCAGCACGCCTGGTACTAATTTCTGCGGACCTGCATCCAAACCGGTGATCATATTGATGCCAAACATAGGTCCGATCCAGTTTGTCTGGAGATCAACGTCTGACTCATCAATGATTACCGCGGTATTATTATTTGCAGTGCCTGTGCCCAATACATTTCCGTTGACGATCTGTACCAGCGAGCCATTCACGAGTTGTACCAATGAGCCATTAACCAATTGTACCAATGAGCCATTCACTAATTGTACCAGTGAGCCATTGACCAACTGAACCAGCGAGCCGTTCACTAATTGCACCAGTGATCCGTTTGGAATTGCAACCGGCACGCCATTCACTAATTGAACCAGGCTGCCGTTGACCAATTGTACCAGCGAACCATTTACGATAGGCACCTGCTGCGCATTCACCAATTGCACGAGTGATCCATTCTCGAGTTGTACCAACGAACCGTTTACCAGTTGCACCAAGGACCCGTTCACCAGTTGTACCAGTGAACCATTCACCAATTGCACCAGTGAGCCATTTACCAATTGCACCAGTGATCCGTTTGGAATCGCCACCGGTTCGCCATTTACCAGTTGCACCAAACTGCCGTTTACAATTTGCACCAGCGAGCCGTTTGAAATAGGCGCCAATTGCCCGGAAGGACTATTGACCATTTGTACCAATGAACCATTGACGAGTTGAACGAGTGAGCCGTTTATCAAAACCTTTCCTTTGTTCGCGTCTAATGCGGCCGCACCCAATACAGCCTTGGAACTCATACCAGGCACTGCATTAATAAAGGAAGAGGTGGCGGGATTGGCTTTGTAATCTACGATCGATTGTACCGAAACATCAACCAGGTATTGGATATCAAATGCATTGGGATCAGTTACGGGCACCAGTTTATTATTTTCCACCTGGAATTTACGCGAGTTCTTAACGGCATTGAAAGTGGCCATCATATTCAGGTTATGCAGTTCGGCATCTGAAAGTGCCGATCCGCCTTTTACAACCGCCAACGCATTGCCTGGTAAAAACGCCTGGTGATAAGCCTTGATCAGGTTCAGCACACCGGCCGGATCAGGAACATTGCTTTGATCAAACTGGTAACTGAAATTTATTTGTCCCACATGTTGTCCATAAGTAATTGTTTTATCTACCGGTGTTACCAGCAATGGCATTTTTTCGATTGTCAGGTTTCCGGTAGGGAATGTGTAGGTGTATGTTTCCTGGAGGCCGACGTCTACCGGATTTGCGGGATCGAATGTACGCACAGGGGTAATAATGTAAGTGCCGACATTGCTGTTTGAAGTGGCCGGGGTAACGAAGGTTAAGTTAGACAGGCCCAGGTCAGCCAGTGTAAGCGTGGTATTGGCGAGTGGTACATTGTCTACCAATATTTTGGCAGTAAATTCCGGCAGCTGCTCTGCGTACTTCTTTGTTTTGCTTTCGGCAGTTATCGTGATCACCTTTTTAACGGAGTCGAAGAAATACGAATTTTTGCTATAGCCTCCATCAAGATTGCTTGAACTGATGGGCGGTGTGTAAACGTTGATCGGCGGGTTGCCGGTAAAGACCGGTATCAGGGCAGAGGCTTCACCGTTACTCAATACTGTTGTCGGTAGCGGCACGCCCCTGAAATTTATCACGGAAGTCGAACTGAGGTTTAGCCCCCTGACGATCAACGTGAAAGGTGCTGTACCCGGAACCACTGCCGAAGGAATGACCAGTTGAATGATCGACGGGCTCGGTTTGGCAAAGGTCCGCATGGCGGAATCAGCATTGATAAATCCAGCCCCGGAGATAAGATCGGTGCCTGCCCCATTCATATCAGTTGCGGAATTTCGCAGAATGGCCCTGATTTCGGCAGGAGTAGTTGTGGCCTGGTTTAAAAACTTCTTTCTTCCTTCCATTATCAACGCGGCCACTGCTGCTGCGTGGGGCGCTGCTGCCGACGTACCTAAGAAATTAGAAAAATTATCATTATCTGAAGTTGGTCCCAGGTTTACGGTAGTGTTCACGCCATCGGGACCTACCAGGTCTGGCTTACTTCTTTGCAGGTTATTTACAAAGGTTCCCCCGGTTGAAGAAAAAGGTTCAATAGCAATCGGAGAATGGGGAGTTGTTTTGCCGAAACTGGCAGCACCCACGGCAATGGCGCCTAAAGCATTGGCCTGGCCAACAATGGTGGAAGTTCCTGTCATGTATTCGTTAAACGTGATATTGCCGCGAAATACGATATACTTAAAACGGGCCGGGCTGCTTCCAATCGTGTTATTGGTGATCAGTATATTGGTATTTACTGCGCTGGTAAGCGTAAAAGGAAGTATTTCGATCGGGTCACCATTTGTATTGTTTCGGTTAAATCCAAATAGCGCCGTTCCATCTGTGTTGGGCGTTAAATAAATATCCAGGTCATTTTTTGTTCCTCCTGCGGATGTTTGACCCAAAGAATAAATATCATCCACCCATTGGAGTACGATCGTGTAGTTTCCCGGTGTGAGGTTTACATTCTGATAGACATCATTGCCACCAAAATTATGTGCGGTCCCGGTAATCCCTCCAGGAGCGGGAACCGGGTTAAAAGTATTTTCATAAGACTTGCTGGCAAAATTACCTGCGGCTGAAAAGTAGGTAGTGCCCCCGGCAACAGCAGCGTCTACTGCATTGGCGACAACGCCATCTTTAAGAAAAGGCTCGGTGATAAAAGTAACATCGTCCACAATGATATTGCATCCTGCCTGTTTCAGTTCATTGATACCCATGGCAAAATCGCCGCTGCTAAAAAAGCCGGTACGGAAATACAGC
>JBDSLD010000248.1:0-14503 GCA_039916545.1 Ferruginibacter sp. | reverse complement strand
GCCATCTCCGTTTATATCCGCCATGGTTGAGCCCGTACACCAATCAGAAGTAGCGGCTACCCCGGCTTTTTCCGTAATGTCTTCAAACTGGAAATCGCCCTTATTTAAATATAATTTGTTACCCGCTTTTTTATTAGCGGTAAAATAAATATCCGGTAACCCGTCATTATTGATGTCGCCAACTGATACCCCGCCCCCATTGTAATAATATAAATAATATAAGATGCCAAAAGCTTTTTGCGGGCTTAATTTATTTTCAAAATCGATATGGGTGGTGGTTGAAGACATGCTTGTAAACATCGTATCATTACGGCGACAGGAAATAAAAAAAAAGGAAAATAGCATGCTGCTTAACATTATCAATCGCATGGCAGGTGTAAATATTTTTAAAGACAATGAACCTGAAATAAAGAACAACTGCATCGAGCCACACTCCTTAGCGCTTCCGGGAAAATTGGCCTTTATTCCAGTCGGAATTATCCATTAGCAATATTGATCCGGGCATGATGATTGTCATTTATCCGAAGACCATTAACAGACATTCTAATATCCGATGCAAGGCGATGCTTTATGATAAGCCTTTTTGACTTCGGAAAAAATACAAAAAAGGTTGCAATGAATTGCAACCTTTTTTAGTATGATGAAACTTATTTTTTTGTCGTAAACAGCTCGTTGATCTCTGTTGCAGCCAGGGAGCGATTATATATTCTAAATTGATCCAGGGCGCCATTGAACGATCTTGCCCAGGTTTCGTTACCATGATTGGTAGTTAAACTTGGTGTGGTTTGAAACTGGTAGCTGCCCAGTACCATCCCATTAAAATTATTGAATTTAAGTTTGCCATATTTACCATCTCCTAAAACTTTCTCACTTACAGAAGTAGGCACCCCATCTGCATAAATAGAAAATTTAGAGGAACTTGACTCGTAAGTAACAGCGATATGTGTCCATTTATTTAAAGCTCCCGGTATCTTTACCTCGCTCCATTGTTCGCCATTACCACTGGCAACGCCGGCATTGAACATATGCACCTTTAAAAATGCCTCGGAGCCGTTGTCATTATTTTCGAGGAACAGGTCGAGATTTCCCCAAAATTCCGCTTTATTGGAAATGGAAAACAAACCTTGTGCACCATTTATTACCGGCCCTACTCCTTTCATCCAAAAAGAAAGTGTAAAACTGCCGAGTGCTGCCAGCGTATCCCCGGATTTGCCCACGTAACCGTTTGGATAAGTTATTACATCAGTTGCTGGCAGCAGTATGTATCCCGCGGCGCCGACCTGCGCAGCCTGCCCGGTAACGCCCGCTACGTAGCTGATACCAACGGGAGTAGCAGCCAGTTTTCCTTCGCCTGCATCAGTAAAATTATTTTCGAATGACCAAAAACTTTTAAGGTCATTATATGCAGGCGGCTCCGGGTCAAGGATCAATTCCTTTAATACAGGTCTTTCCATTTTTTGGCACCCCGTAAAGAAAAAGCCTATTGCCATACCTACCACCGCAATAGTAATTGTTTTAGTTATGATTTTCATTATAATCTGTTTAATGCTTTAAAAATATTCTCTTCCCTGGCGATTCCTGAAACCGCATCATTATTTTACCATTCAGGATTTTGTTTTAGAATGCCCCCCGTTAAATCGATTGCTTTTTGAGGAATCGGATAATACCTGGCTTTGTTGGTGTATCCCAACGGGCCCAATACCGTTACAGCATCTCCCCATCTTACCAGGTCATAAAACCTTTTCCCTTCCATGGCAAGTTCAACATGCCTTTCATTTTTAATAGCCGTTCGCATTTGAGCCTGGTTTACAAAAGGAATGACGGGCACGATGGTCCTGGTTGTGCCAAGATTACCGCTCGCTCTTTTTCGGATCAGCTCCAGGTTGGCAGCTGCTGAGGCACCATTGCCCAATTCATTGTCGGCTTCGGCCAGCATAAGTATCACTTCAGCATAGCGGAATATCCTGTGGTTGATCCAACGCGCAGCACCGTTATTGTTGATCCATCCTGTAAATGCCCTCATAGCGGGGTCATTCCCGGTATATAATTTTTTATTCCAGTACCGCTGTGCTATACCTCCGCCAGATCCGTCCGGGTTAGTATAAGGTGGAAGCGTGTTCCCAAAACCTCCGGTTGCTGTGCCACCATCAGACTGACCCGAAAATAAAATTGTACGCTGTTTGCGGAGATCGGTAGTATCAAATGCATCAACCAGCCTTTGGGTTGGCTGGTTCCATCCCCAACCGAGGTTCCAGGCCAGGGGAGCAGAATTTTGACGTACCTGTTGACTGGTACCGAAATCCGACCCGTTATCAAGTGCCACATTGGTTTGTGCACCGGCCCCGGTATTTGCCTGCATCTCAAAAATAGATTCCGGGCTGTTTTTACCCCCACCTGGTGATGCGGCGCTCGACCATTCCCGCCAGTTATCAGAATAATCGGGGTTGAGGTTATATTGAGCAGAATTAATGACTTGTTGACAAAGGTTCGAAGCTTTTGCCCAGTCTTGCCGAAAAAGATATGTTTCCGCCCATAAGGTATTAGCAGCACCCCTGGTTACCCTTCCGGTAAATCCATTTCCATATTCCGAGGCATTAAGCGGCAGTAGTGTCGCGGCGGCCTGCAAATTTGAATCTATAAAAGCGTACAAAGTATTTACCGGCGATTTGTTGATCAGACCGTCTGTCGGGTTAATGATTTTAAAATTAATCAGAGGGACTTCTCCATAAGTTTTCACCAGTTCCCAATAGGCATATGCGCGGAAAAAACATGCTTCACCGACATTTCGAAGGGAGGCCGGATCGCTTACTTTAAGCGAATCGGCGATATAAAGGGCGTCATTGGCAGCATTTACAATAGTATAATGATCGTTCCAATAAGTATTTGGCGCCCAGTCATCTTTTGAATACTGATAGGTGTCAAATTCAGTCACTATTTCTTTCCCATCATTGATGTCGCTTCCCTTTTGTGCATCATCATCGCGGATACTATGAAAATCAATCCATGGAAGAGAGGAAAAACCGGCATAGGTCCTTAATGTTGTGTACATGCCTAACACCTGTCCTTCAAGTGCCCCCTGGTTAAGGTCGTCAAGCGTTGAATTTAGAGGTTTACGGTCCAGGAATTTTTTACAACTTGTAACCGTGATCAAAGTTGGCACTGCTAATATAAATATCCACAGCAGCTTACGGTATTTTATCATATAAGTCGTTTTTAATGTTGATTAAAAGGTTATGTTTAGCCCAAGCGTACTAACTACAGGAATTGCGCCACCGGCGTTATCATAACCAAAAGCTGTGGCATCTCCGCCAAATTCAGCCGTATATCCTAAATTGTTTTTCCAGGTTTTAAAGTTTTGAACATTTGCGTAAATCCTTAAACCTTTTACTTTTAATTTGGACAGCATAGTTGTTGGAACGGTATATCCGAGTTGGACATTTCTGATCCGGAAATAACTACCATCCTCGATATTGTAAGAAGAACCATTATAATTGTACCTGTCTCCCTGGTCCAATCTTGGCACCCAGTTAGATGTACCGGGGCCATGCCAGCGGTCCAGTTTTTCTGCTGAATAATTTACCCGTTGAAAGGGTGATTCCAGTGAACCCCATGTCCGGTAAACTTCGTTTCCATAAACGCCTACTACATCGATAGCCAGGCTGAGCCCCTTATAATTTAAGTTAATAGATCCTCCATAGCTAAAATCAGGAGTTGGATTTCCGATGACAGTTCTGTCGTCCGGTGTTATTTTGCCATCACCATTCACATCTTTGAATTTAAAGTCGCCGGGCACCGGTGATCCATTGGGACCTGTTCCGCCTGTAACAGCGGTGGCGTTTGGAGATTTACCAATCTCAGTCACACTCTGGTAAATACCTTCCACTACATACCCGTAAAAAGATCCGATCGCATATCCTGGCAGGGTCCTGCTTTCTGCAGCATTATTATTTGTAAATCCTCTTATCAGTACGCCGGTAGGCAGATCTGCACTCAGGTTGATCACTTTATTTTTCAGAAAGGTGATATTGCCGCCGACGTTCAAGCTAAAATCCTTGGAAATATTTTCTGTCCAGTTAGCAGAAAATTCTTCCCCACTGTTTCGTATGCTTCCGCCATTGATCAGTTCATCCTTCAAACCGATTGTTCCCCTGGAAACATAGGTCATTAAATTGTTTGTGGTACGGTTAAAATAGTTTGCTTCAAAATGTAATTTGTTTTTAAAGGCATTCAATTCTATTCCGACTTCTTTTGCATCGATTGTTTCCCATTTTAATTCAGGGTTAGGTATATAGGCCTGTTGTGCCGCAGTATAAACATTCGTTCCAAACACAGCATTTGAGCCACCCAGCAAAGAGGGATAAAAAGGATAATTTAATGTATTACCAACCGCATCTGTAGAAGATTGGTTGCCCAAAACACCGATCGAAGCTTTTAGCTTTAAGTAATCAATTGCCGGAACGCCTTCCATAAAATCTTCCCTGGTAATATCCCAGGCTGCGCCGACCGCCCAAAATTGCTGGTTACGTGTGTTTTTAGGAAGTCTTGAAGATGCATCGTTACGAAATGACCCGTTTATATAATATTTATTTTTGTAGTTGTACAACACCCTGGCCAGGTAGGAAACCGTAGAATATTCGCTCTGACCAGAACTTGCTGCTGTATTGGATGGATCCTGGAACCCATTGCTAACATACCAGAACCTGGGATCATCAGGAATCGGCAATGCGGTAAGGCCGGAAGCCTGGCTTGCGCTACCGAACCTGTTGAAATTACCAAAATAATAAGTAGTGAACCCTCCTGTAGCAGTCAGGTTATGACTCCCAAAGCTATTTTTATAATTCAACAGGTAATCCTGCTGGTATTTTTTATAGGTGTAATCATTCTCATTCACTGTGGTAGTCAGCGAATATAGATAAGGTGTGTTGTTTTTAGGATTATATGCATTGTAAAGCGGGTTGTAAATACGGGTGTTTACATTGCTTTGATCTGCATAAAAAGTAGACCTGAAACTAAGGCTTTTCAACAATTGCACATCCAGGTAAACGCTTCCGACGGTTCTTAACTCATAACTTTTTTGCTTGTCCCATTTGTTTTCCAGGTCGATCAGTGGATTTACAACGCCCGAATTTTGCAAGCCCACGTCAAGTCCGGAATAAAGATCTACATTGATAGAGTCTGTGCCATATGGATTTCTTACCAGGTAAGGCATTGTTCCCGAAGATACCTGGGGAATCACTTTTCTTGCCTGGTCCAGTACGCCAGTAGCGTCATAAGGATTATTTTGTCTTGATACATTAAGATTAACACCCAGTTTAATGAATTTACTCACTTTCAATTCATCACTTAAAGACAATAGAATTTTGGACAATTGCTGGTGCCTGACTATGCCTTCATCATACTGGTACCCCAGGCCGAAATTAAATTTATTTTTTTCACTGCTGCTTGCCACACTTAAATTACTGCTGTTAAATTTAGCGGTCCGTGTAACAGCGTCAATCCAGTCCGTATTGGAATTTAAACCAGCATAACTATATGGATCTGTAATACCTGTATTGGCTCTTTCTTCAGCAAATAATTCCTGGAACTGGCTTGCATTAACCAACTTGATTTTATCCACCAGTTTTTTAAAGCCATAATTAGTATTTAAATTAATGACCGTTTGCCCTGCCCTGGCTTTTTTTGTTGTAATTGCAATTACGCCGGTTGCACCTTTTACGCCAAAGATGGCAAGAGAAGATGGGTCTTTTAAAACTTCGATTGACTCAATATCGTTCGGATTGATGTAATCGATGTTATCATTGAATATACCGTCTACCACATACAAGGGATGCACCTGGCCAATACTGGATGTACCCCGGATACGGATATCGGGCGCAGCACCAGGCGTGCCATTATTTACAACAGATAAACCTGCCACTTTTCCCTGTAAAGAAGCAACCGGATTAGTGTTTGGCTTATCGGCAACATCCTTACCGGCAACTTTTACAATAGAACCGGTCAGGTCTCTTTTATTGGCCGTGCCATACCCGATTACCACCACTTCATTTAGTCCAACAGTAGAAGTCTGCAGGACAATATTTAGTTCAGTGCGGTTATTAACGGGCATTTCAGCAGTTACATATCCTACGGAAGAAAAAACAAGTGTTGCACCATCCGGCACAGACAGGGAGTAGAGCCCCTGGGCATCAGTGCCGGTAGTTACGGAGGAGCCTTTTATTTTAACCGTTACCGATTGCACCGGCTCACCGGCGCTGTTAGTGACCTTACCGGAAACCCTGATATCCTGTGAAACAAGGTCTTTTTGAGTGATTACTACCAGGTTATTTTCCAGGATGCGGTAAGTAAGATCAGTTGAGATAAAGATATTGTCCAATACTTCCGTTACCGGCGTATTCACCACATTGATACTTACTTTTTGATTAGATGAGACTACTTCATCATTGTACAAAAAACGAAAGATGCTCTTCTTTTCAATCTGTTTTAATGCGGTCTTAAGCTCGGTAGATTGAAGATTGATCGTTATCCTATCCTGTGAATTTGCTTTGGCAGATAATTGGGCACTACCCAGTAAAATAAAAGCAATCAACACTTTCATGGGCAGCAATATTTTAACGAGGCGTCGTTTTCTCACAATAGGCAGTCGTTCAATTTTTTTCATATATTTTAAGTTGAATTATTGAAAGCGGAATCAATTTTTAAAAAGCAATGCTGGTTTACTATTCCTATTGCTTAACCGGTAAATGAATCAACATTTCCAGCTCGTATCGTAGCTTCAGGAAGAGTTATCGGGTATCGTCGTTCTCATAGCGGTTGTTATTTAAAAATGTTTATATGCTGATTGTTGATCTTATATTTAAAAAAAGGTGTTGAAATTTGTAGTGCTGCCAGCGCTTCTGTTACGGTTTCCTTTTCAAAGGTGCCGGTTAACCGCTGCAGCTTTAATTTTTCATCAGCAAAACGTATGCTCACGCCGTACCATCTTTCCATTTTAAATGCTACCTCTTCAAAGGTTTCTTTATCGAATATGAGTTTATTTTCTACCCAGGCCGTCTCTACCACGGTACTTTCATCCCGCGACATCGTAAGGTGTCCCATCGACATATATGAGTGTTTAGTGACTGAGACAGGTGCTCCTGCCAATAGCTTATTTTCTTTCAATGCCGGCATTTCTTCATTGCTAATAATCAACTTATCATTTGGGATCATCATTATCTTTTCCTCCCGATCCTTGATCGTAACTTCTATGCTTCCCCTGACCAAACTGGTTTCTGTGTTTTTTTCACCGGGATAGGCCCTTACATTAAAAGCTGTACCAACAACTTTGATGTCGAGATTGTTGACATGGAGGATGAAAGGTTTGTCTTTCTTTTTTACGATATCAAAATAGCCCTCACCGGTCAGGGTGACTTCCCGGATATTTTCTCCAAAGTGCCGGTTATCATATACCAGTTTACTTCCCCCGTTTAGCCAAACCGAGGAACCGTCCGGCAATTGTATCTTGGTACGAGAGCCGCTTTTAGTGCTTATTTCACTTTGAGTCATTTTATCCACAACCGGCGTTGAACCTGAAGTTTCAAAATGATAGAATGTAAAAAATGACAGGGCGACTATTGAAACAACAGACAGTGCGAGGACAAACTTTTTCCGGTAATTTTTTACCGGTGGTTCTTCCCGGTAATCGAAATACAAAGGATGAGCCTCTTCTTTATAACTATCGGTTTCAAGATCAAAACCTTTTTCTTTCAGCCTGTTTAAATGTAAATGATAGGTGGCTTCTAAAAATTCTTCATCTTTTTCCGGGGGGATTTTCCAAAATTCATCAATTGCCTGGAGGTATAAGTGAGCATTGGTTTGTGTGCTGATCAATTCGGCGAGCTCAGTTAATTCTGAGGCAGTAGCTTCGCCGTTAAGTTTACGGGACACAAGGGTCCAAATTCTGTCTTTGATCATACGCAAGTAATGCCAATAAAACATATAGAGACAAAACAGGAACTAATCCCCTAAATAAAAAAAAAATAAAGTTAAAATTATTGAGAGGAGGGTTTTTTAAGCGAGATATGCAGTACGTCTGCTATTTTTTTGAGCGCAATAGAAACCTGGTGGTCGATTGTTTTTACGCTGATATTCAACAGCACTGCGATTTCCTTGTACTTTAGCCGGTCTTCTTTTGCCAGTTTGAATATCAGTTTGCAGCGCTGTGGTAGTTGCTGTATGGCGATGTCAATTTTCTCAGCCAGTTCCTGGGTTAACAATATCGCTTCACCATTTTCATAGGCGGAAGCAAATTCAACATTTACTTCATCCAGTGAAAGTACCATCGACTTTTTAGTTTGCTGCAGCTTTCTCAGGGAAGCATTTTTTACGCTAACATAGAGGTACATTTTGAGGTCTTCGATTTCAGCCAGTTGTTTTCGCTTCGCCCAAATTTCGATCAGGATATCAGAAACAACTTCTTCAGCCAGTTCTTTTGATTTGATAATGGAGAAAGCAAAACTTTTTAAGGGAAGAAAAAAATGAAAAAATAATTTCTTATACGAAACCTCATCTTCAAAGTCAGCTATGCGCTGTTGAAGTTCCTGCAGAGCAATTGAATTTATAGATATTTTGTCATCCATAGCAATAAAACCGGCAATTAAAAATACAATCGGGCAACGATGTTTCGGAAAATAAAGCAATAATCCGTCCAAATAAGCAGTAGGTGTTAGATTTTAAAATGAAAGTAAAAACAGAGGCCACGAGGGCCCCTGAATTTTTCCAAAGTTTGTAGGGTACATCTAAATTAAATTATAGCAAGCAATCGTTATATAAAGACAACACAGTAATAAAAATTGCTGCGTTCAGGCAGAAATTTTCTTGAAAAATCTGAGGCGGTGAATATAATATATTTTATATATGACATTTATTGATCAGCAGGTTGAGAAAACATGGGATTTGTTATAAAAAGAATTGTTTACAGATACTTCTATGAAATCACTGGCAATTCTGTTGTACATAAGGTCGCTTCGAACGCCAATAACTAAGGATCGCCCCGTCAGGACAGTAATATCGATAGCATAATTTTGAAATTGAGACGGCTGCCCCATCGGGACGGAATGTGAGGGGTGGTCGCCTAGCTATTAATTCATGATGATTGGATAAGACAAATAGCATGTATTATGGGGTTAGTACTTTTCTACAGCAGGGTTTCGCAGACCTTTCTTTTATAACTTGCTACCGTATACTGTGAAAACCCCACCGGGACCTGCCTGTGAATTGTGTGGTGGGAGATTTATAATTTTTAGAGCATCCATTTCGTTTGGCACTTCCGTGTAGAGTTTCTACTCAATGGTTCCACTTAGTGAAATTTCAAACATAACAAGTAGGTTCCGGCGGGATTTCCACGGCCGGAGCCAGTTATAGTAAAAACGTGATTCGTGCAACCCCGCCGGGACCTACCTGTGAATTGTGAATGGTGAGGTTGGAGATCTGTAATTTGGATATTTCCGCAGGACTGGCCGTGGTAACAAAATTTACAAGATAATGCTGCTCTTTTACAAATCACTGATCGGCTTGTATTTTGGCACCAGCGTTTTCATAACAGACCAGGCAATCAAATAGGCCAATGCGCAAAACGTAAACATGATGGTGTATGCGGTTGTCATTTCTGCCTGTACCAGCGGCTTCTGAAGATGCACTAATTTATCAAACAATACCGGGTCGATCGCTTGTATTTGCGCGGTAACCTCTTTCGAAAGACTGCTTAATTCCGCTTTATTGATATTTACTTTATCGCCGTATTTTGTCACCAGGCTGAGCCCTTCGATCTTAGCAAGATAATCTCCCATACCCGCTGCCTTCGCCTGCATCCATGAATTGGCAATACCGGCAGACCTGTAGGCATCAAAGAGCCAGCCGCCACATTTTGAGACCAGTACGCCACCTAAACCTCCGGCCATACCGCCAAGTCCCACTACGGAGCCAACTGCCTTTCTGGGGAACATATCGGAGACCGTTGTAAAAATATTTGCTGACCAGGCCTGGTGCGCAGCCGTACCAATGCCTATCAACACCACCGGCACCCAAAAACTATAGTGGCCGAAGGGTTGAGACAATAACACCACCAGTGGAATAAGCGCGATCACCAGCATCGCTTTCATGCGGGCGTCGTAAGGCTCCAATCCTTTCTTCATAAAAAAAGTAGGAAACCATCCGCCGCTGATACTCCCTATCATCGTAATACTATACAACAATGCAAGTGGAACATTGATCGACGTGCCGGTCATAGCGTACTGCGCCTTTAAAAAAGCAGGCAACCAAAAAAGAAAGAACCACCAAACCCCGTCCGTCATGAACTTGCCGAAAACGAAGGCCCAGCTTTGTTTATAGCCCAGCAATTTTACCCAGGAAACATTTTTATATTTTATTGTTTGATCAACAATGATCACCTGTTCATTTTCTTTATCACTATTGATGTAGGTTAGTTCGGCAGCGGAAAGCCTTTTTTGTTTTTCAGGCTTTTTATAGATCCACACCCAGAACGCAAGCCATAAAAAACCAATGGCACCGATGATAACAAAGGCTGCTTCCCATCCCCAATGGTCGCCGATCCAGGGCACTGTTAACGGGGCAAGTACTGCTCCTACATTTGCGCCTGAGTTGAAAATACCGGTGGCGAATGAACGCTCTTTTTTAGGAAAATATTCAGCAGTGGCCTTAATGGCGGCAGGGAAATTTCCGGCTTCACCAAGTGCGAGCACCGCCCTGGATATCATAAAGCCGGCGATCGCAACTGGCACGGCTACTATACCTGCCCAGCCAAGCACAACTGATACTCCCTGCCCGATCGGTATCGCCAAAGCATGGATCAGCGCGCCAACCGACCAAATAACGATGGCCCAGACATACCCTTTTTTCGTACCCATCTTATCAATGATGCGGCCCGCAAAAAGCATGGAAATCGCATATACGAACTGGAAAACAGAAGTGATATTGGCGTAATCGCTGTTTGACCAATAGAATAATTCCGCCAACCTCGGCTGCAACAGGCTCAGTACCTGGCGATCAAGGTAGTTGATAGTGGTGGCAAAGAAAAGGAGCGCGCAGATGGTCCACCTGTATTTCCCGATTACAGCGTTCATAAACGATAATTATTTTTTACAATCGTTGATGATAGTCAATACATTTTTTGTTGCCGCGGTCAGCTCGTCATATTCTTTATTATCCATGATCTGTTTGGTGACCAGCTTACTACCCATCCCAACTGCGCATACACCTGACCTGAACCAACCTTCGATATTTTCCTTTGTCGTGTCCACGCCACCGGTAGGCATAAATAATAAGTTGGGAAACAATTCTTTGATCGCCTGCATAAACGCCATACCAATGATATTCCCGGGAAACAATTTGATTAGTTTGGCCCCCAGGTTTTCAGCAGCGATCACCTCGCTCGGAGTCATACAACCCGGCACCCACAAAATATTGTTGGCATCAGCCACTTTGGCCACGCTTTCCACCAGGCCGGGGCAAACGATAAAATCACAGCCCGCGTCAATAAAGGTTTGGGCCATCTCTGCATTTTTAATGGTGCCGATACCAAGGTGCATGTCATTGAATTCAATGTCACAAACCATTCGCATCGCCTTGAAGTTAGATAAGGCAGCTTCACCCCTGTTGGTGTACTCAATAGTACGGATACCCGCACTGTACAAGGCTTTTAAAATGTCGATACTAACCTGTGTATCCTTGTAAAAATAAAGAGGTAAAATCCCTTGCTGGGGTATCAGCTCCAGCAGCATTTCTTTTTTCATATAAACATTCGTTTTTTTGTTGGGCAATGTTATTTTAAATTAACCACATGCCACAATTTATTTGCAGGATCGATTGCATAAATATTAGTCTAAATTACCGTATTATGCTTGCTTCTTTGCAAATTAATAAGCACCTTTGGAAATTATTATTAAATGTAATTTTATAATTCCTATACACAAATAAATTACCGGTTGCATGTCTAAAAAAGTTGTTACGCTCGGCGAAATCATGTTGCGTTTATCCACCCCGGATTTTAAACGCTTTGTACAATCAGATTCATTTGATGTGACTTATGGAGGCGGCGAGGCCAATGTGGCAGCGGCTCTGTGCAATTATGGATTGAACGGTACTTTTGTTACAAAAGTACCCAATAACCCGATCGGGCAATCTGCCATCAACCATTTACGGCGTTACGGAGTGGATACACAATTTATTGCAAGGGGTGGCGAAAGGCTTGGAATCTATTTCCTGGAAACAGGCGCTTCCATGCGGGCATCCCAGGTTGTTTACGACCGGGCAGGCGCTTCCATTGCTGATGTAAATGAAGGTGAATTTGATTTTGATAAGATCTTTGAGGGCGCTGATTGGTTTCACACAACTGGTATCACACCGGCGCTCAGTGATAAAGCAGCCGCATTAGCTGAAGCTGCATTAAAAGCCGCCAAAGCAAAAGGGATCACCACGAGCATCGATCTTAATTTTCGCAAAAAATTATGGAGCAAGGAAAAAGCGCGGGAAGTAATGTCCAGGCTTTGCCAGTACGTGGATGTGTGTATCGGTAATGAAGAAGACGCGGATACCACATTGGGTTTTAAAGCAAAGGATACGGATGTTACTAAAGGCGAGCTTAACCTTGATGGCTTTAAAGATGTGTTCAAACAAATGAAGGATAAATTTGGTTTTAAATTTATCGCGTCCTCATTGCGCGAAAGCCATAGCGCGAGTGACAATGGCTGGAGCGCCCTGGTGTATGACGGCAATGAATTTTATCATACCAAACAATATAATGTGCGTATCGTAGATCGTGTAGGCAGTGGCGATAGTTTTGCAAGCGGCCTGATTTACGGACTTGTGACCGGTATGAAAATGCCCGAAGCCGCCGAGTTTGGAGTTGCAGCGTCAGCACTAAAACATACCATCCCCGGCGATCTCAATCATGCCACGCTTGCGGAAGTAAAGAATTTAATGAAGGGTGACGGAAGTGGCAGGGTGCAGCGATAGTTCCCCGGCACAAGTATAATATTTACAAAGAAATTATTTGTTAACCAGCTAATAACCATGGTTAAACTTCATTGGCGACGCTCCGTTGAAAATTTGTTTTTCAATTAAACTTTATCCACGGTACTGGCAGAGTAATTGTACCAATGTCTTTCCGTTCCACTAATTATTACTTTAATTTAAAAATAATTTATGATCATTGATTCACTTGATAATGCACAAAAATACTTTAGTCTGCACCCCTGGTTTCAAAAAGCTTTTTCCTATATCGATAGCGTTGACCTGGCAGCTATCGAACCAGGTAAATATGAGATCGAAGAAGATAACCTGCGGGCTATTTTTTCCAATAAAACAGGCATGTCCGCTGCCGAATCCATACTTGAATTTGAGTGCCACGACAAACACATCGATATCCAGTTATGCATTCACGGAAAAGAAACGATCGGCTGGAAACCAAGGGGCAGCTGCCTCGCACAAAAAGGTGAATATAATCCAGATAAAGATGTATTGCTTTACAACGATGTACCCGACACTTATTTTAGCTTAACCGACGGACAGTTTGTAATACTTTTCCCTGAAGATGTTCACGCCCCAATGATTGGCGAAGACGAGATCAGGAAATTAGTGATTAAGGTGAAGATATAATTGGTGTGTTAAGTATCAGACGTCAGGTGTAAGGTTATAACAACTCACGTTACTCTATTTCATATCTGGCAACGGCGAGTCCTGCCACTACTAAGCTTTCTATTTAAATACCTCATTGGCAGAGACTCGCCCGGGGCGTGCTGAGATTTTCATTCGTTTTTTATTCGTGTATTCGTGAGAAAAATTTGCAATCTTCTTTCTGTTGTCACTACACATATTGGCAATGGCAAGTCTTGCCACAACCGGGTTTGCTATTCAAATACATCATTGGAAGAAACTCACCCGCGGCAGAGTGAATATAATAGTATAGGGTTCAGCCCTGTATCAAAAAAACATTCTGGCATCAAAGCCCTGGAAGGGCGAAATATAATAGCACAGGGTGCAGCCCTGTGACAGCAAACGTTTGGTCGTCAAGGCCCTGAAAGGGCGTAACAATAAATATTACACACAGTTTGTCGTAATGTTCCACCCTTACAGGGCTTCTGTTATATCATCTTTATCACAGGGCTGCACCCTGTGCTATTATATTGCGCCCTTATCAGGGCTGAATGCATCCAGATAACCGACAATTACAACTAAAGATTTTCATTCGGTTTTATTCGTGCATTCGTGGCAAAAAATTTTCGAATATTCTAATATTTCACATTTAGTAACGGCGAGTCCTGCCACTACTAAGCTTTCTATTTAAATACTCATTGGCAGAGACTCGCCCGGGGCGTGCTGAGATTTTCATTCGTTTTTATTCGTGTATTCGTGAGAAAAATTTGCAATCTTCTTTCTGTTGTCACTACACATATTGGCAATGGCAAGTCTTGCCACAACCGGGTTTGCTATTCAAATACATCATTGGAAG
>JBDSLD010000247.1:0-4426 GCA_039916545.1 Ferruginibacter sp. | reverse complement strand
TCGGCCAAACTTTTTATTATTTCCTCTATATCCGTTTTGCGTTCCGGGATCAAAATGTTTTCTGCTCCTGTTGATATACCACTATGTAATGCTATGTACCCGGCATCGCGGCCCATTACTTCGATGATGAACAAACGGTCATGTGCATCCGCAGTGTCTCGTATTTTATCAATTGCTTCCACGGCAGTGTTTACTGCCGTATCAAAACCAATTGTAAAGTCCGTGCCCGCAATATCTTTATCGATCGTACCGGGTAAGCCTACGCAGGGTATATCGTATTCATTACTGAATGTTTGTGCACCACGAAAACTTCCATCTCCACCAATAATTACTAATCCATTTATGCCGTGCGTCTTTAAATTTTCGTAGGCTCTTGCTCTTCCTTCAGGGGTAAAAAAATCTTTGCACCGCGAAGTTTTTAGAATCGTGCCGCCTCGCTGGATGATGTTGGCAACACTGCGGCTCTCCATTTTAAAAATATCATTTTCAACCATGCCGGTATATCCCCGCATAATTCCAAATACTTCCATTCCGTGATATATTCCTGTGCGAACTACAGCCCTTACTGCGGCATTCATACCTGGTGCATCCCCGCCTGATGTTAGTACTCCAATCTTTGTTACTCTTTTTTTCATACCTAAAGAAAACGGTTAATATTATTTTAATTTTAATCTGTTGATTTCTAGGATAAACAGGTGTGATTGCTGCCAAAAATACACTTTTAATATTAATACCTCCAAGTCGGAGTATTTTATTAATGTCAATATGGTATTTCGTGTAAATTACACGTTCATCCTAAAGAAAATGTGAAATATGTATCAAGCGAAAACTTTACTGATGGCAATAGTGGTTGCTTTACCTTTTAAAGAAATATTTGCTCAACTGCAATACCCCGTTACAAAGAAACTTTCTCAAAACGATAATTATTTTGGCACTAATGTAGAAGACCCATACCGATGGCTTGAGGATGATAAAAGTGCTGAAACAAAGGATTGGGTTATTAGTGAAAATGCCGTAACGCAAAGTTATCTTTCAAAAATTCCATACCGCCAACCCTTCCAGGCGGCTATTGAAAAAGTATACAATTACCCGAAGTATACTGCGCCCTTCAGAAAAGGTGCCTATTTTTATTTTTATAAAAATAACGGCCTGCAGAATCAAAATGTATTGTATCGCCAAAAGGGCCTTACCGGAACGGTAGAAGAAATCATTGATCCAAATAAACTGAGTACAGACGGTACCACCCGCCTGCAGGTATTTTCGCTCAGCAAGGATGGAAATTACGCGGTGATAGGTCTTAGCAAAGGCGGCAGCGATTGGCAAACTTACTATGTGCGGGATATGAAAACCGGGAAAAATTTAGCGGATGAATTGAAGTGGGTAAAAGTAAGCGGTGCAGACTGGAAGAGAGATGGTTTTTATTATAGCCGCTACCCGTCTCCGGCAGAAGGCTCCAGCGATCTGAGTGCATTAAATGAAAATCACCAGGTGTATTTTCACAAAGTAGGCACATCACAAAGTGAAGACAAATTAATTTATGAGAACAAGGAAAATCCACAGCGTTTTAATACAGCCTCCACCAGTGAGGATGAACGTTTTCTATTTTTAAGTATTAGCGACCGCGGTAAAGGATTTGATGGAAATGCGCTTTATTTCAAAGATCTGAATATGGTTTCAGACACCGCCTTCCGGCCAATTGTAAAGGAAATTTCCAACAGTATTTATAGCGTTGTTGACAATACCTCCACCTCTTTTTTACTGGAGACCAATGACGAGGCTTCTAATAGTAAAGTGATTGCTGTTGATATTAAACATCCCGATCTTTCAACAGCAAAAATAGTAGTGGCGGAAAAAACTGAACCCATAAAAAGCATCTCCACTGCAGGGGGAAGAATGTTTGTCAGTTATTTAAAAGATGTAAGTACCCGTACAATTGTGTACGATTTAAATGGTAAACTATTAAGAGCCGTTAAATACCCGGTATTAGGAACAGGAGGTGGCTTTGGCGGCGATAGAGAAGACCGGTTTGTGTTTTATGTATTTACATCATTTGCGGTACCTCCAACTATTTATAAATATGATATAGCGTCAGGTGTGAGCACACTCTTTCGCAAACCTGAAGTGAGTTTTAACCCTGCCGATTATGAAACCCGGCAGGTGTTTTATTCTTCAAAAGATGGCACAAAAATTCCGATGTTCATCATTAATAAAAAAGGGATGAAACTCGATGGCGACAATGTAACCATGTTGTACGCATACGGAGGTTTCAATATCAGCCTCGAGCCGGGCTTTAGTGTTACATTATTACCTTTTTTAGATGCTGGTGGCGTTTATGCACAGGCGAACATTAGGGGTGGGGGCGAATATGGGGAAAAATGGCATAAGTCAGGTATGTTGATGAATAAGCAAAACGTTTTTGATGATTTCATCGCTGCCGGCGAATACCTGGTTTCTCAGAAATATACCCGTAAAGAAAAGCTGGCGATCAGGGGAGGAAGTAATGGTGGATTGCTCGTAGGAGCTGTCATCAACCAACGGCCTGATCTTTTTAAAGTAGCTATTCCGCAGGTAGGTGTAATGGATATGCTGCGGTTTCATAAATTTACGATCGGGTGGAATTGGATCGCCGATTATGGAAGCAGTGAAAAGGACCAGGCAAGTTTTAAAAATCTATACGCCTATTCTCCTCTACACAACATAAAAGAAGAACTAAATTACCCGGCAGTATTAGTAACAACGGCAGATCACGACGACAGGGTAGTGCCTGCACATTCGTTTAAATACATTGCCACTTTGCAGGAGAAGTACAAAGGCACAAACCCGGTACTCATCCGTATTGATACTAATAGTGGCCATGGTGCCAGTAACACAAAAAAGAACATCGAAACGATTGCAGATATTTATTCTTTTATCTTTTACAATATGGGTGTAGTGCCCAAACTATAATGAAAATATTAATAACCGGAGCCAATGGCTTACTTGGGCAGCACCTCGTAAAATTATTGGCAGATACAACGAACTATGAAGTGATTGCTACCGGCCGTGGCGATGCGAGGGAAATTTTTACCATAGAGTCAAGGTGCAGTTATTACCCCCTGGAAATTACTGATGGATTGGAGGTTACCTCTTTTCTTGAACTCCATCGGCCCGGTGTTATTATTCATACTGCTGCAATTACGCAGGTTGATGAATGCGAGGAGGACGAAATCGCCTGTTATAACACCAATGTTACAGCAACACGCTTTTTGTTAAGTGCTGCTGCGTCCATTGACGCAAGGTTTATTTACATTTCAACGGATTTTGTTTTCGACGGCCTTAACGGACCGTATAGCGAGACAGACACACCGGCCCCGGTTAATTACTACGGCAGCAGCAAACTGGCAGCGGAGCGATCTGTAATGGCCAGTTCCATGCCGTGGTGTATCATTAGAACGGTGCTGGTGTATGGAAATATTGCTGTGGGTAATAGAAGCAACATCATCAGCTGGGTACAGGAAAATTTAACCGCCGGCAAAAGGATAAAAGTTGTGAGCGATCAGTTGCGTACACCTACTTATATTGAAGACCTGGCCAAAGGTATTTTGTTGGCCATTGAAAAAAATGCAACGGGTATCTTTCATATTTCCGGGGAAGAAATGCTCAGCCCATATGATATGGCGATAGCCACAGCGGAATACCTCAACCTGGATAAAAGCCTCATTGAAAAAGTAGATGCATCCGTGTTTAATCAGCCGGCGAAAAGGCCCGTGAAAACCGGGTTTGTTATCGAAAAAGCAAAACAGCAATTAGGATTTCAACCCTTAGGTTTTAGTGATGGCTTACAAAAAATGCTTGGAGACAAATAATTCAGGCTGTTACAACTTTCCAATCTTGTATGCTCAATCAAGTCAAACCCGCTAATTTCGAAAAGACCAATTACGATTAGCATGTCACAAGCTTTAAGATGCGGTTAAAATAAACGGCATTTCATCCGTTGGCTACATTCTTTCCGGAACCCTGATGCCCATTAGTTGCATACCGCTTTTTATAGTATTTGCAGTCATACCCGCTATTTGCAACCTCAATTGTTTCTTCAGCTCCGATTCTGCCTTAGCGATAGAATGCTGATCGTAAAAAGAGTTAAATGTTTTGGAGAGATCAAAAACAAAATTGGTTATCAAAGACGGGTTAAATTCAGCGCAAGCCTGTTCCAATACAGTTGGATACTGCTCCAATTGCACGATCATTTCTTTTTCAAGCGGCAGCAGGATGCTTTCATTTTTTATGTTTTCTGCATGCTTATTGAGTGCATCAAATGCATCCGCTTCTTTCCTCAAAATGCTTTTTATCCTTGCGTAGGTATATTGCACAAAGGGCGCAGAAAAACCTTGAATGTCAATACTATCCTCTGGATTAAATACCATTGTTTTTTTAGGGTCTACCCTCA
>JBDSLD010000246.1:0-2796 GCA_039916545.1 Ferruginibacter sp. | reverse complement strand
CTCGATACAGGTATAAGAAAAACTTTCAAACAAACTTGGCAGAAGAACAATTTCAGCATCTTCAATGTTACCCGGTATCTCTTCGTAAGGCAAACCCTCTTTAAACTCCACCTGCTCAATCACTGTTGACAATTCCTGCTGCATCCAGGTTCGCATACTTACACCAACAGAAGGCCCGTTTCCATCATCGCCAATAACTCTAAACTTCCAATCCGGAAATTCGATCAATATTTTTTTCATTGCCCTGGAAGCATTCACCAGGCCTTTCAACACATTTAACCTACCGAAAAAAACTACCCTTTTAAATTCGGTTGATTTATTTACCGGCATTTTTAATAAAGCCGGGGATGGAGAAAATATATTTGGCAGTACTGATATGTTTGCCGGCGGGAGATGCCAGTTTTTTACTGCCCAACTTTTCATTGCTTCCGATGGTGCGGTTATCCCATCCGCAAGCTGTATAAATTTGTAATCGGGATCGGTTTCCTTTTTATAAGATCGCCAATAGCCCAGGTCGAAACGAAAACGTTTTAATGCGCCAAGTACAAATCTCAGTTTTGCCGTTGTAGGCACATATCTTTTCTTAAGGTTTTCTATCAGCCTATTAGGTGCGTGGAGCCGTACCACCAATAATAAGCCCGGATATGTCCTTTTTAATTCTAAAGCATCGCCGTTTATTTCAGCACTTTCAATTATATCAAAAGGAATTATTGAATGATACTGCTCAAAAACCCCGACTACCTTATCACGGAAATCTTGCCCATTTACACATTGAATACGATGCACCCAAAAACCATTTTCATTTTCATCATTCGATCTTGTGTTGCTTCCGGAAAATACATGAATATCATGTAAAGAGGCAGCCATTGCCGTCGCTATCTGGTTCACGTAAGTCCCTATTCCACCTTTTCCGGTATCGGGTGGATATTCGTGAGATATGAACGCAAGGCGCATATTAAATATCCCGGGGTACCGTAACAGATTGCGTTTTGCTTTCGACTAAGGTCATCTGTTTAGCAATTGTATTAATTTTTTTAAATTCGAATACCCTGGTGTATCTCATGCTGAGTTGCTGGGCCATTTCAGCACAATAAGCATTTTGATAAAAGGCTGGAAACACAATATATTTCCAGTTAGTTAATATGAATTTAACAAGTGACGAGAATTCTCTCGCACGGTTTTTTTTTCTTATACCGCTAACGAGTTCGTTATTGTATAATTGAAGATATGCATTGGCCTTACCAAATGACCTTCTTAACTTCAGATAATATTTCCAGTTTAGCCGGTCACTGGTTAAAAAATGTTTAAATGTTAATGAAGAATCCAGGTAAATCTTGTATCCATTATTTCTAAATATCATGCATATTTCGGTATCCCCACCAGACGACAAATTATGACCTTTTCGATCCGACAAAATAAAAAGGGTTTCGTTTGTTATTAATTTTTGAAATATTGATTTTCTGATGCCCATTCCAGCTCCATAAACCGCGGCCACCAGACCGGTACTTGCTTCCTCGTTTCCAACAGCATAGCCAAAACCATTTACCTTTTTAAACCACTTCGGTGGAGTTGTTTCAAACACGGCCTCACCTACCCCGCCAATTAATGCAGCATCAGGGAATTTTTCGAAAAGGTTGAATGTTTTTTTAAGATAATCATCGCAAAGCCAATTGTCGTCATCACACAAAATAATATATTCAAAAGAAGAAGACTGTATGCCCATTTGCCTTGCATACGTAAGCCCTGCTTTGGGCTGCTTTACAATTCTAAAAGGGAAAGGATTACCATAAGAACTCCAGGTTCGTATTGCTACCTGCGTTGTATCATCGCTGCAATTGTTATCAACCAATATCAACTCATATTTGATATCAACTGACTTAATCTGAACTGCGAGGTATTTTAAAGTAGTCGGTATTTTATCGACACTATTGTAACAGCAAATCACCAGTGATATTCCGATCGAATTTTCATTCATAATTATAATTCCACTGAAGCGAGTTGTTTATAAAAACTGCCAGCTTATATAAAGTGCCGATATTTAAAAATTTGGGTTTTAAAAATGACCAATTCCGGTGGAAATATAAAAAGCATTCATTGGTAAATTATTGTGAGCTACAATAACTTTATAAATTTCCGAAGCGTTACCTATCGATTGCGAAAGGGTTTAAAGTAACACGCTATTTCTTTCTGCTTTTTATTAAAAAAAATAACGGGTACGACCTTCATTAATTATTTTTTATGGCTACCCATTCATCAGGATAATGAGATTCGTATAACAAACGTTCGTCATTAAAAGGAGTTGCTGGCCTTATTACAATTTTTCCCGGATTAGTATTTAGCCATGCCCCCCACCAGGAAAATGAACTGTTAGCAATAATCTGGTGATTACATTTGGATATTAGATGAAGTTGTAAATAATCCTTATCCCATTTATCATCTTCAAAAAAAATTACGTCCTTATTGTTAAAGTTTGCTTTACACCAGGCGATATCATCTGAAAAAAAAACAAATAACGGGTCTGCTATTTTTTCCTTCATCATGGCTATCGCGTCTTCATAATAATTAATTCCTAAAAAACCGTACCGGTGCTCTGCCAGGTAATCGGCTCTTCTTACATGTACCGCTACTGTATTATCTATTGTGATCCAGTGGGGAAACGCGGGTAAGTGCCGGGGAGTAAATTCATTTAAAAGCGTTTCCCTGATATCATTAAAGTAATTAGCTGATTGCCAGTAACCGTCCAGCGAACTAAGCAGTCCTGTCTTCTTTTCCAATTGTTGCAGAGAAAAATTTTCT
>JBDSLD010000245.1:0-4735 GCA_039916545.1 Ferruginibacter sp. | reverse complement strand
ATTAATTTTTTCTTTCAAAAAATCAACATTTTGATAAGTGACTGCCATAGCTAAAAGAAAGGTTGGTATTAAAATGAATTTAGCTATGTGGATTTTTACAAAAAAAATAAAATAATATGATATTATCATAAAAAAAACAAGATAACCTGCGGTGCTTTGTGTTGTTAGTAAAGCAATCACTATCACGCTTAATTTGAATTTATGTTTTTTCCAATGCCTGGCATTTAATGCTAAGCACAAAACTAAAATCCCCGCAAAAGCGCCTGGTTCCCAAAACATACCGCAGTTTCTATAGGCGTGAACCCGTTTAACATAAGTGTAAATAATCCAGGAATTTTTATTTCCTGAATGAACTCCACCTTCACCGTAGGTGCCCCACTCTAATGAAGGGATAGGAACATGCAATAAATTAATTAAAACAAAGAAAACAATGGATATTAATGACAAATAATAAAGAACAACAAAAAACCTGAAAGCAAGTCTATCCGAAACTAAATAAAAAATCATCCCTCCAAATAAAAAAGTAGCAATATAACGGAAGGCTCCTAGCCATGAAACAAAGTTTAATGTTATCATTTGCGATATGAATAATACCAATAGGGCCGAAGTGATAACAAAACATCTTACAAAAAAATCCACTTTAAACTGGGAACGTTTTACGATAAGTATCAAAACCGATAAGTACATTAGAACAAACTTATCAGTAAATCGAATAATTGGATTACCGCTAAAGACTAATAGTAACACAACTAACAGGTAATCAGATATTGCATTCTTATCTAACTTTTTAATCACTTAGTTTATTGTTATAATTTATGATAAATCTAAGATTTTTAGAATTCTACAGGAATTCTTTGTGCACGATTCTTTGGATACAACATAATGTTTTCCGTCAACTATAAGAAATGATGCTTTATAGCGTTTTTTATTGATTGTATACTGATCGCAACTCTGTTCAATAACTTAATGTATACGCCTAAGCATCCCGACCACCCATTCAGGCCAGCCATCCTGACCGCCATTCCGGTGATGTTGACCACCCTCAAAAAGTATGTCAATCCGGCAATGCTGACCACCAAGGTAAAAACATTGCCTGACATTCCGGCAATGTTGACCACCCTTTAATTACCCCTTTTATAATCGTTTTGCTTTGCAGTTTTAAAAAAGTTAAAAGTTAACTATTACTGGCACAACGATTATCATGCGTAAATCAAAACAAATCATCCGGCTTCGTAATAATGGGCTATCGCTTTTGGCAACATCTGATGCCGTAGGCTTAGCGCGCAACACCGTTAAAAATATCTGCGCCTCATCAAATTGAAAGGGTTAAACGAAGAACAGCTTCTTGAGATGGACGAACCCATTCTTGATGCATTGCTCAATGATCCTGAACCAGAAGATAAAGCCCGTGCTGATTCACTGGCTTTACTGTTTCCCTACATTGAAAAATAGCTATTGCGCACAGGCGTTAATCGCTGGGTGCTGTGGGGTGAATACAAGGTATTGCATCCCGATGGATATAGTTATTCTCAATTCTGTGATCATTACAGCAGGTGGAAAGCAACTGCATCCGGCAGCTTTCACCAGGAATATCATCCCGGCGAAAAGCTTTTTATCGATTACACATGTAAAAAACTTTACATTGTAGATGCAGAAACGGGTGAAGTGACGCAAGTTGAAGTATATGCTGCAATACTGGGATATATTCAACTAACTTACGTTGAAGCATTGCCTTCGCAAAAGAAGGAAGATCTGATCCAGGGAACCGAAAACACGTTTCATTTTTTCGGTGGTGTACCCAAGGTTATAATACCCGATTGCCTTAAGAGTGCTGTCACTGTAGCAGACAAATATGAAGCACAAATTAATACTGCATTCCAGGTTTTTGCTAATCATTACGGGACCTGTGTGTTGCCTGCCAGGAGCAGAAAACCTAAGGATAAGGCCCATGTTGAGAAAATTGTGAGTGTTATTTATTCCAGGATATTTGCCCCCTGCGTAATCAGGTTTTTTATACACTTTCTTCACTCAATTATGCAATAAGAGAGCTGATTGATATCAATAATAAGGAACCCTTTAAAGTTCGTGAGGAAAGTCGGCTCCAACTTTTTGAACAGCATGAACGCAAAGCTCTACTGCCACTTCCAAAAGAGCGTTACGAGATCCGCTCGTTGCATCGTCACGTCAAATACGTCTCATTGAAATAGCCATGCTTTCTCTCCATCATTCAAATGCTTATTCACCACAGTCAGTGAACCCATCTTAAGGCCGGCAAACTTTCTCATCATTTTATCATGGTTGCCTTTTACATAATACATTGTCGCACCCTTGTTAATTTGCTAGCCCACTTTAATAAATATTTTATAATACAGGAATGGCTTTTAGGCACGTATTGTTTACTAAATTGCCAAACGTCAATTATGTCTGCATTAAGAACCACTCTTTTGGGCTGATGCTGTTAAGTAGGATAGCAGCTCTTTTGCGTGACATCCATAAGTGCCTGGATGAACGTCTGAATTATCACCACATCAACCGGACGCTTCTTTTTTTAGGCATGATAAATACATTTACGCAGGTACCAGCATACTAAATTTTTATCCCGAAAGCTTCATTGTTTAGTATATAAAATCACGTCCTGCAGAACGGCGTTGTGAAAGGATCGAACCTGGCGAGCTTGGCTTAAAGCGTAGGTTCATGAAACGGCTCATTGGTTACGCAAACTAACGCAAATAAAATGACTTGCCGCCTAAGATAATGTTACCAGATCATTCGGATTGGGTTTTGTAGGTTGGCGTGAAACTTTGATAATGAATTTTTTAAGCCGCTCCCTTAAAACGTAAACCAAAAAAAAGGCGTTGTCACTTGAGTTTTCCCGGATAATCTGTCGTTATAGCAAAAATATTTCTGGGCCGTGAATGTTGTATCTGACAATAACATGTAGTTCCCGGTTATCAGGTAAGGAACTAAGCCAGAATGCGTCCGCATTGGTGTTCAAACACTCTTCGCCCGGATGTGATGACTATCGTCATTTATTCACTTTTTTACCATCGCTGTTACCTTTTCTTGCAAACATTTCGACTAAGGTTTAACCCGGTTGTTATTTAACACAACGTTTTTACGGTATAACAAACCTTCCTGACCGATTTAGTTGGGAGCGGATCATCTAAAATTTTTAATCATAAAAAACAAATTATGCTTTATCGCAATGCAAATGGGTTTCCTTCTCTGCATGTAGAAGACGGACAAACCTTTACTATCAGCAACAAAAGTGCTAGAGAACTTGGCATCCCGGTCCTAAAAATGAGGCCGCGCAATACCGCAGCCTTATTAACACTCGCCGGTCAACAGATCGCCAATGCTCCGCGCCTTTCTGACAACAGCGCCTTTGAGCAAATTGATAATGCCGACGGGCTGGTGAGCTTTTCTGATCCAGATCAGGATGGAAGGATCGACGGCTATAGCGTGCCCTTTATAAAGGGCGTTTTACAGGCTTTGGATCCAAAGGAGCGGATGCCGCCGAAATCGGTAAAACGCCTGGTGGCGTTGACCACGGCAAAAAAAGGGTGTGCCTGCTCGTCTCATGACCACGCTGTTCAAACGGTAAAAAGTAGCCCTGTTTCACAGAATGTCAGTGAAATTTTAGCTTATGATACAGCAGCCTTAAGTAAAACACACAGTGTAAGGGAAACGTTTGTGCCTGAATTCGTGACCTCCCTGAGGATTTTTAGTTTGTTCACCCGGCTGGGCGATATCGTAGTAGGGCGGAATGCCACCCTGGTACTGGATTCAGACCTGTATTTCGCCATTGCCGACAATTTGCTGGGATATCAGGGATCACGGCTTGTACAGCGCGGTGAAATCCTCAACCTCGATATTACCGGCACTCTTCGGGGAAGTATAACTAACATAATTCATCAAGCATCCGACGTGCTGAAGGTAGACTGGAAAGCACTATCGCTGCAAGCAGCAACAAAACCTTAATTCATCATAAAAAAATATAGTATATGTCAAACGGAACAGTATGGGACCTTGCCGGCAGTGCAGGTTCAGATAAACCAGATGCCGGAAGCGGCGCATCAATGCCGCGTGCCAACGATGGGCGGCGGGCACAATGTAATTTCTTTGGAGATGCAGAGTCTACACGGGGCCAGGATGGCCAGCCTGGCGGCCCAGGTGGAAATGGGCAAACCGGTGACCCGGGCGGCGCGGGTAAGTCGCTCAAATTAACGGTTACTACCTTTGAAGGTGGAATAACTTTTATTGCTGAAGGCGGCCGTGGTGGAAGAGGCGGCAATGGCGGCAATGGCGGGCGAGGCGGAGACGGTGGCAACGGCGGAGACGGCGGAGGCTGCGAAGATGCTTCGGATGGGGGTAATGGTGGAGGTGGGGGTGCCGCAGGCAATGGTGGCGCCAGCGGCCCGGGTGGCGCAGGCGGCTTTGTGGATTTAAAATATAAAAACTACAACATTGGAGATATGCATTATGCGATACCCGGTGGTGCAGGCGGTCCCAATGGGGTAGCCGGTACCCCCGGAACTGGCGGTATAGGCGGCACGGGCGGTTATGGTGGCTGCTCATGGGGAAGCTGCGAAGACAATGGAAATAATGGTGGCCAGGGGCCAACCGGAGCGGGCGCACAGAATGGCGTACAGGCACCGGCGGGTCCAAATGGCTGGTTCGATCAGGGCTCAATTGTGTAATGTGATGCAGCGGTAAAGGTCGGTAAAATGCTATT
>JBDSLD010000244.1:0-43905 GCA_039916545.1 Ferruginibacter sp. | reverse complement strand
AATGGACGGATTGGCGCCGGCCCCTAAACCCTGGGTGAGGTGTGGCCCCAACTGGATCTTATTAGGCACCTTGCTTTGCGCGATGGCCTGGGCATCTGTATTGCAGATGATAAAGTTTACACCTTCGATATTTTGCGAAAACATGTGGTTTACCGCATTGCTTCCGCCTCCGCCTACACCAATTACTTTAATGATGGACGATTGTTCTTTAGGCAAATCAAAATGTATCATAATTATTTATTTTTTGGGCTTCCTGCAACCTTACCGGATGCAAAGGCTACAGGAATTTTTAAAATTATGCTCTCCGTGTTTCTGGTTAGTAGGGCAGAAAAAAAGATGCACTGTTTTTAACGGGTTAGTGTGCCGGCAGGTATCTTAACGACAGTTGCCGGGTTATTTGTTTGTATTATTGAACTTAAAAAAGAACTATGATCAACGTCCATTCAAAAGGCTTCCAATATCGGATGAACTTTTAAAAGACTTTTAAAACTTAGCATCTTCCTCTTCTTTAAAAAGATCAATCAAACCGATCTTAAAAGAATCCATAAACCCTTTTAATGATTTGCGCTCTTTCGCTTTTTTTACATTTAATTTTTGCTCAAAAGTTATTTCCTTTTCGGGCGTAGCTAATACCTCGTCTACTGGTTGCTGTTGTAAAGCAGCAGGTACCTGCACCTTACGGAATGACTCTTCGAACTGCTTATTCTTATTTTCGTAATCATTGTATCCTTTCAATATTAACCCGATGCAGGTGCTATACATTGGTTTGGCTAGTTCATCAATATGCCCGCCTGCCAGGTGCTCGTTCGGATAGCCGATCCTCGCATTCATGCTGGTAACATATTCCGTTAACTGGATCAGGTGCTTCAATTGAGATCCGCCACCAGTCAATATTATACCTCCATTTAACAAACGGGTATCAAGACCAACCTGCTTTAAATGATAGGTAACAAAATCCATGATCTCGCTCATGCGCGCCTGTATGATACCGGCAAGATTTTTAACACTGATCTCTTTTGGCTGCATACCACGCAAACCCGGGATGGTGATAAAAGCATTTGATTTTGCTTCATCGCTCAGGGCACTTCCGAATTGTACTTTCATCTGTTCGGCCTGTGTTTTTAAAACACCCAAACCATTCTTGATGTCGTTGGTAATATTTTCACCGCCAAATGGTATTACTGCCGTATGCTTTAAAATACCCTCATAAAAAACAGCCAGGTCCGTGGTACCGCCGCCGATATCTACGATGGCAACACCGGCTTCCAGGTCCTGGTCGCACATAACTGCGGCCGCTGAAGCCAGGGGTTGCAACACCAGGTCACGCGTACGAAGGCCAGCTTTTTCTACACTTCGGTTGATGTTGCGAATTGCATTTTTATCTCCCGTGATGATATGAAAATTAGCGCCCACCTTTACACCGCTGTATCCGATCGGGTTAGGAATATTTTGAAAATTATCCACCGTAAACTCTTGTGGGATGACATCGATGATTTGGTCCCCGGCAGGGATGTAGGTCCTGTATTGATCTGCGATCAGGCGATCTACTTCTTCCTGCCTGATCTCTTCTTCCGTAGTCTGGCGAACTATGTCTCCACGGGTTTGCAGGCTTTTAATGTGGTGACCTGCAATGCCAACATACACTTCTTCAATTGCCAGGTTCGGATTAGAATCGTAACAATTTTTTAGTGCCATTTCAATTGCCTTGATGGTTTGGTCGATGTTTAAAACCATCCCGTGCTGAACGCCATTGCTGTTGGCCCGGCCAAAGCCGAGTATTTCCAGCTTGCCGTATTCGTTTTTGCGCCCGGCAATGGCAGCTATTTTTGTAGTGCCGATATCCAGGCCAACAATAACGGGATTGGTATTCACCACTCCGCTATCATTTGTCGTGTTTTGTTCGTGAGTCATAGTTGTATGTTTGTGTGTGTGTTTGCGCTTTGTTGTTTTTTGTTTACTGTTTTTTGTGCCTGCGACTGCTTCTTTTATGTAACTGACTTTTAATTTTTTTAAAATACAGCGGCTCAATATTCATTATTCGGTTTTGTTACCGCAGGCTTCTTAGGCGGCGGCTGTTGCTTTGGCATCAACAGCTTTGGCTTTTTCATATCCACAGGTGTTGGTTTAATCGTTTGCTTTTCTTTATGACCATTCGGTTTTGTACTCACCGGCTTTTTTACCGGGGCTGGCTTAGGCTTGTCTGTAACAGTCGATACCGGCTTTGGAACGATCCCCTTCGTGGTATCCGCAATCAATGGTTTTGCACTCTCAATATTTACCCGCGGCAGGTTTTCTTCGCTTGCCCCTGCTGATGTGTTATCGTCATCGCGTTCCATGGATTGCTGTATGATACTATTGTTGGTAGTGTTGTGTTCATTATCCTGCATGATCGTTTGCAAGGAATCCCCGGCAAGTTTTTCCGCAGTTTCAGCAATCACTTTCATCAACTGTAAAGTGCGCAGAGAATCTGCTTTTATTTCTGCAGCGCCCTTTCGCTTGGCCACAACCTGGTTATTATACTGCACATTTATTTCGCTGTATTTATTCCAACCCGCCTTTACCATTATTTCCTGGTAAAATAAACGGAGCCTACTCATTTTGTCCGCCGCATTTTTCGCATCTCCAAATATGATAATGGTATTGCCAAACTTCGGCACCATTTCAAATGTGCGTTGCGTGGTAATATCTACCTGGTCGATCATCGCCATGTAAAAAGAATCCTGTTGGATAGCTGTACTAACAACCAGGATATCCCTCAATAAATTGCTATCAGCCTTTATCAGCACTTTTTTATCGGACGGGAAATTTGTAAATACCGGCAGCCTTGCAGAAAATTTTTCACTTAGCGGCAACATGGCTACAGAACTATCGATATAAAAAGTAGTACCGCTTGAAGTAAAAACCCTGGCGACAGGCTCGCGTTCCAATACATTTACCTGGAGCCTTTCGTTGTTATCAAAGAACAGTTGCGCGGTTTTTACCCAAACATTTTTTTGCAGGGCCATTTCCATCTCTTTCAAATTAAAAGAGCCTACCGGTTTCCCCTCTGGTCGCCCACCGGAAATTGAAATGATGGTATTCAATATATCGGTCTTGTCAACAAAGAAATTATTACTTACGCCCTTTATGCTAATATCCACATCAGTGCAGGTTTTCGCATCCTTTTGCTGAATGGCAGCTACCAGCAACACAATGGTACCCGCACCTATGGTGACCCACAAGGTGGCAAGTAGAATGTTTTTTATGAGTTGCCTTTTTGCCATAATTAAATCATGATTGGTCAGTTATCAGTAGCCTTTTCGCTTGTGACTGATCATACATCAATGCTCATTTAAGATTTTTTTTATCGGTTCTACCAATGTGTCAATATCACCTGCACCTGCTGTTATTAAAACCGTCCCGTCATACCCTTCTTCTATGTGCGCATTCTTTTCGAGGGCAAAATGTTTTAAAATATCTTCTTTGCTCATTACTATTTTATCCTCACTGTGCATGCGCACTGTTATCATTTCACTGCTGACGCCTTCCATGGGCAATTCCCTTGCGGGATAAATTGGCAACAAAATAATTTCATCCGCCAGGTCCAGTGCCTCTGCAAATTCATCAGCGAGGTCTCTTGTCCTGCTAAACAAATGCGGTTGAAAAATTACCACACATTTTTTACCAGGGAACATTGATTTTGCTCCTGTGATCAATGCCTTCAATTCCTCGGGATGATGTGCGTAATCATCTATATAAACCTGCTTTTCTTTTTTTACTACATATTCAAACCTTCTTTTCACGCCTTTGAAATCAGCGACCGCTTTTATTATTTTATCATCTTCAATTCCTACGTACCGTGCGATAGTAATTGCCGCCAGCATATTTTCGATATTGTGCTCACCGCCCATGTTTAAGACGATATTGGTCAGGTGCCAGGTGTCTGCATTTGGGTCAATCACAACCATATCAAAACGATAACTGCCATTGTCTATTTTAATATTGCTAGCATAAACATCCGCGTTGTTATCATATAAATGATAAGTAAGAAATTTATCAGCGACCAGTTGTGCATTTCTTTTAAGTCCGTATTTATGTACCAGCAATCCGCCAGGTTTTACTCTTGCGGCAAAATCGATAAATGCCTGTTCCATATTTTCAGCCGTGCCATAAATATCCAGGTGATCTGGATCCATAGAACTAATAATGGCCATGTCCGGATTCAATTTTAAAAAGCTCCTGTCATACTCATCCGCTTCCACTACACAAACATTTTTTTCACTACTCCAGAAATTACTTTCATAGTTAACCGAGATGCCACCAAGAAAAGCATTGCATCCAAACCCGCTGTGGCGAAGTATATGGCCCACCATTGTGCTGGTGGTAGTTTTACCATGGGTACCTGCAACGCAAATATTAAAGGAGCTATTGGTGATGGCACCCAATACGTCGCTGCGCTTTACCACCTGGTAATTATTATCTTTATAAAAATTTAATTCCTGGTGATCTTTAGGTACGGCCGGTGTAAATATTACCAGCTGTGCCGCTTTGTCAATCAGCTCAATATTATCTTCATAATGAATATTGATGCCTTCCGCTGTTAGCTGTTTTGTAAGGGCTGTGACTGTTTTATCGTAACCACTAACTGCTACACCCAACGAATTAAAATACCTGGCCAGCGCACTCATACCGATACCCCCGATACCAAGGAAATACACAGCGGATTCCTCGTGTTCGGTCTTCCGCAGGGGCATCCCGAAAAATGATAATATTTTATTGTATTCTTTCATTTAAAAGCCAGTCATCCTGGCTATTTTTTAAAATTGATTTTTTAACTTTTGCTGCTGCTCCCGGCAATTATCGCCTTCAATATTTCAACAGCAATTATTTCGTCGGCATTTTCAACTGCCAGCCTGCTGATATTTTTTTTGAATTCTTCCTGCCGCTCTTCATCCTTTGAAATGCTGATCACCGTTGGTACCAGCTTCAACAACGCATCGCTGTCCTTTATCATTATCCCTGCATTTTTATTAACTAATTTTTGTGCATTCACTGTTTGGTGGTCCTCCGCTGCAAAAGGAAACGGCACAAAGACAGCTGCTTTTTTCATCACACACAATTCCGCGATTGACATTGCACCACTCCTGCTAATCACCACATCGGCCGCCGCGTATGCATACTCCATCTGTATTATAAAATCATTGATCCAAATATTAGGCCTGCCGGTTACTGCTTCTTTTCCCTTGTCGATGTATGTCTTTCCTGTTTGCCATATCAGCTGGAGATCATTCTTTTCAAATTCATCTATCCCTGCCGAAACCGCCTCATTAATACTTTTCGCTCCCAGGCTTCCCCCAATTGCCAGGATCGTTTTTTTATAAGGATCAAGTCCAAAAAAACGGATCGCATCTTCCCTGGTTACTGTGCTTTGAGAAATGCTTACCCTGACCGGGTTGCCCGAAATCACTATCTTATTTGCCGGAAAGAATTTTTCCATCCCGTCAATGGCAACAAAAATTTTTGTAGCTTTTCTTCCCAGCAGCTTATTGGATTTTCCTGCAAACGAATTGCTTTCATGAATAAAAGTGTTGATGCCTTTTGATTGTGCATACCGAAGTACCGGGTAACTGGAGTATCCCCCTACGCCAATAACCGCATTGGGTTTGAATAATTTAAATATCTCCCTGACCTGTAAGAAACTTTTTACCAGTTTGTAAGGCAACCCAATATTTTTTATCAAAGAACTCCTGTTAAACCCTGCAATATCCAACCCTTCGATCCTGTATCCTGCCAAAGGCACTTTCTCCATTTCCATTTTTCCTTTAGCGCCCACGAAAAGAATTTCGGTTTTCGGCTTCAATCTTACAAGAGCGTTTGCAATGGCTATTGCAGGAAAAATATGACCACCCGTTCCACCTCCGGCGATGATAATGCGGAGTGGTGCGCCGGCATCATCTTCGTGTCCCTTGTCCTCCTGTTCCCCAAGGGCAGTTCTTATCTCTTCTGTCATTGTTTATTTATGCTGTTAGTCCACGGGTTTATGTTTCGCCTTCCGGTGGAAGGACAGGGCTTTCCTGCTGCTCTACATTTCTTGCCACACTTAAAATAATACCGATCGATAAGCAGGTAAATAGAAAACTGCTTCCACCCATGCTTACTAATGGTAACGTAACACCCGTGTTTGGAAATACATTGACATTAACGCCCATATTCGCGATGGCTTGTATCACCAACGTAAAGCTCAGGGCCAACGCCAGGAAGGCGCCAAAAGCAAAAGGGCATTTCCGGTACAGGCGGATGCATCGGTATAAAAACAATAAATAAATAAATACGATGAAGGCGCCGCCCAGCAAACCATATTCTTCCAGGATGATCGCAAAAATGAAATCACTGTAGGAATGTGGTAAAAAATTTCTTGCATTGCTATTACCGGGTCCCCGGCCAAACCATCCACCACTTGCTATTGCGATCTTCGCCTGGTTGATCTGGTACGATTTTTCATTTCCGTCGCCCTTTGTGCTATACACAAAAGTCTGGATACGACTTATCCAGGTAGGTACCCTGCCGGAAGAAAACAATGCCGGCAGATCCTTTGATTTACCTTCCTCTTTGTCGTAATATTTTACCGCGACTAACATCAAGACCATAACGGGTATCAAAGCGATACCGAGTGTTAACAAAATATGTTTGGCATTAACACGACCGATAAACATCAGCATAAAGCTTGTACCGGCTACCAGCATGGCCGTTGATAAATTGGCCGGGGCGATCAGCAGGCAAATAATCGCTACGGGTATAACGATCGGCAAAAAGCCTTTCTTAAAATCTTTTATGACCTGTTGCTTTTTACTTAGTTGCCGGCTCAGGTACATGAACAATGCCAGCTTCGCCAGGTCGGATGTTTGAAAGGTCATGTTGACCACAGGAAGTTTGATCCAGCGACTGCCTTCATTTAAAGTAGCACCAAAAAAATACGTGTAGATCAGCAAAGGAATCGCTATCAAAAATAAGATGAGCGCCACTCTTGAATAGATCGTATAATTAACGCGGTGTGCAAAATAGATAATGATAACACCCAGGATAATAAATGCAAATTGTTTAAAAAGATAGCTCTCCGTACTCTTGCTATACTTATATGCCAGTGAACCCGTACTACTGTACACTACCAGCAAACTCACTAATGTAAGAATGATAACGATGGCCCAAATCACGCGGTCACCCTTCGTTTTACGCACCAGGTTACCACCCATGCCGCCTACGCCCCGGAACGAAGTATTGAAAACACCTTCGATATTTTCGGTAGGACCTAATAATTGTTTTAATATTGATTTGCCATCTGCCATATTTCTTTTTATTACACGAATCCTGAATTTATATGCTGCCCGTGTTTATATTTCTATCTATGCATCTTTTTGAGATATTATAATTCTTTTACAGCGCGTTTAAATTGTGTACCCCTGTCTTCGTAATTTTTGAACAGGTCAAAACTTGCGCAGGCCGGGCTTAATAATACCACGTTGTCTTTTTCAGCGAACCGAAATGCTGCATGTACGGCTTCTTCAGCAGAACCGGCATCGGCCATCAGGGGCACAAAACCACCGAATGCTTCGTGTATCCTGCTGTTGTCGGTTCCAAGGCAAACGATCGCCCTTACTTTTTCCTTCACCATATCATTCAGCAGCGAATAGTCGTTTCCCTTATCTACACCACCTAATATTAAAATGGTTGGTTTATCCATGCTCTCCAGGGCAAACCAGGTACTGTTTATATTGGTAGCTTTGCTGTCATTTATAAAATGAACCCCTTTGATAGTAGCCACTGGTTCCATCCTGTGTTCAAGACTTGTGAAAGTTTGCAAAGACTCCCTGATACTGGATTTCTTTATTCCCATTGCTGTTCCGGTGAGGCTGGCAGCCATTCCATTGTATTGATTGTGTTTTCCTTTTAAGGTGAAGTCATCAATGCTCATCCGCATCTCTTCCCCCTTCCATTTCAGGTGCATTTCAGCATTCGTCAGGTAAGCTCCCTGTGGCAGTTCTTTACTCATTGTTATCGGGTATAAGGTTGATTTAATGGGATATTTTGTTATGTATTTATTTGTTACTTCATCATCTAAATTGTAGATCAGTATGTCTCCTTCCTGTTGATATGCGGTGATCCTGAATTTGCTGTCAATGTACTTTTCCATATTGTATTCGTACCTGTCCAGGTGGTCTTCTGTGATGTTTGTCAGCACAGCGATATCGGGGCGAAAGGTTTTAATATCATCCAATTGAAAAGAACTGATCTCCGCGACATATACCGGCTTTGGATCAACCGCTACCTGCCTGGCAAATGAATAACCTATATTGCCAACCATGGCACAATCCAACCCACCATTTTTACAAATATGAAAGGTGAGTGCCGTGGTGGTGGTTTTTCCGTTGCTACCGGTTATGGCGATAATTTTACTGTCACCTTTGTACCTGTACGCAAATTCAATTTCACTGATGACCGGGATCCCTTTTTCCCTGATCTTCTTTACCAGCGCATTTTTTTCAGGAATGCCCGGGCTCTTCATTATTTCATCTGCTCTAAAAATCTTTTCTTCCGAGTGCATCGACTCTTCAAAATCGATATTGCCCTGCACGAGTTCATTTTTATAAATATCTTTTATCGCACCCCCATCACTTACAAATACATCATATCCCTGTTGCTTTGCCAACAACGCGGCGCCAACACCGCTCTCGCCCGCACCTAATATGACAATTCGTTTTTCCATTCATTTAATATTATCCCGGTTAGGGATAAAAATTGGTTTTAAGCAGTATAAACTTATCAGTTTATCGCTGCTGTCTGTTTTATTACAAACAATAAAAGGGGGTTTTTCAAAAGCATAGAATTTAACGGGTATCGGTACTTTCTAATCTTTTTATTATCTTAATTTCAATGTTACTATTGCTATCACCACACACAAAATCGTTACTATCCAAAATCGAACGGCTATCTTACTTTCATGATATCCCAGTTTTTGATAATGGTGATGCAATGGGCTCATTAAAAATATCCTCCTGCCTTCTCCATATTTTCGCCTGGTATATTTGAAATAAGCTACCTGTAAAACAACGCTCAGGCTTTCTACAAAAAATACCAAACAAAAAATAGGGATCAGTAATTCTTTGCGTACGATAATAGCCAATGCCGCAATGATCCCACCAAGTGCAAGACTACCGGTGTCACCCATAAAAACCTGCGCAGGATAGGAGTTGTACCATAAAAAGCCAATACAGGCCCCGACAAAAGCTGCAATAAAAATGGACAATTCTCCAAGGTTGGGGATGTACATGATATTCAGGTATTCTGCAAATTTTATGTTGCCGCTTACGTAGGCAAATATGGCCAACGAAATACCGATCACAGCGCTTACACCGGTCGCGAGGCCGTCTAACCCGTCAGTAATATTGGAACCATTGCTAACTGCCGTTACTATAAATATCACTATGATAATGTAGAGAATGTAAGTATATCCTTCCAGGCTCTTAGGCAATAATTTCGTGTAGTTGAATTCGTGGTTCTTTACAAAAGGGATGGTAGTGATGGGTGATTTTACTTTTACAAAAAGATGCTTTTTACCATCGATTACTACTACGTTAAAAGAGTCGCTCATTAATTTTTCCCCTGGCCGCAACACAGAATCCTTCACAACTGAGAAATCAGGATTATATACTTCTCTTTGAACTACCACGCTTGGCGTAAAATATAGGGTCGCGCCAACGATGATCCCTAATACAACCTGTCCAAAAATCTTAAACCTTCCGGCCAAACCATCACTATCCTTTTTTTTATATTCACCACCTTTCGCCTGCACTAATCTTTTCGACCTGATCTTTAAATAGTCATCTATAAAACCGATCGCGCCCAACCAAACTGTACATAGTAACATCAGCCTGATATAGACTTTATCGAGGTTAGCCAGCAATAAAGTAGGTATCAGTATGGCCAGTAAAATAATAATGCCACCCATTGTTGGCGTACCTTTCTTCAGGTGCTCGCCGGCTAAACCAAGATCTCTTACACTCTCGCCCAACTGCTTTTTCTGCAGGAAACTGATCAGCTTTTTACCATACACGGTTGTAATGAACAAACTCAATATGATAGCCAGCATCATCCGGAATGTAATGAACTGGAACAACCCGCTGCCTGGAAACTTTGATATTTTCCAGTGACTTGTTAACCAATCGAATAAATGATACAGCATTGCTTTTATTTGCTAATGTGATAATACTTTATTAATTAGCTGATATGCTAATACGATAATTTGCTAATTTTTATACCCGCTACTTTTGTAATATTCGTTACCGTTGCGGCTCCTGTCTTTCAATAGCATATTAGCACATTGGCTAATTAGCTAATTATTTTTACCGCAATTCAAACATTTCCCTCAACACTTTTTTATCATCAAAATCATATTTCACACCTTTGATATCCTGGTATTTTTCGTGGCCCTTTCCTGCTACCAATACGATATCTTCTTTTGTGGCAAGACCTACTGCTGCCCTGATCGCTTCCCTCCTGTCTGCGATGGTGATGTACTTTTTTCTTGCCACCACATTTACCCCGGTTTCCATGTCATGAAGTATTTCGAGCGGATCCTCACTGCGGGGGTTATCAGAAGTAAAGATTACCTTATCGCTGTACTCGCAGGCTACTTCTGCCATCACCGGCCGCTTGGTCTTGTCCCTGTCACCGCCACAACCTATCACTGTAATAATGCGTTCATTGCCCTGGCGCAATTTTTTGATGGTTGCCAGTACATTCAGTAGTGCATCCGGCGTGTGCGCATAATCCACAATACCAATAATCTTATCGTTGTTGCTTACCAGGTAATCGAACCTTCCTTCTGCACCGTCCAGGCTGCTCAATAATTGCAACACAATATTTTTATCTTCTTCCAAACAAACTGCCGCACCAAATACCGCCAATAAATTATAAGCATTGAATTCGCCGATCATTCGGAAATAAACTTCTGTTTCATTCACCGTCATGTGTAAACCGGTAAGGCTGTTATCCAGTATCTTGCCCTTAAAATCAGCCAGCGTTTTAAGGCTGTAATAATATTTTTTTGCCGCCGTATTCTGCAGCATAACCATTCCGCGTTTATCATCCGCATTGCTGATGGCAAAGGCAGATGAAGGAAGCGAATCAAACCAGGATTTTTTTACCCGGATGTATTCATCAAAGGTTTTATGGTAATCCAGGTGATCATGGGTTATATTACTAAACAATGCTCCCTTAAACCGGAGGCCGGTAATGCGATGCTGGTGAATGGCATGACTGCTGCATTCCATAAATACATATTCGCAGGAAGCATTCATCATCCGGTTCAGTAAGGCATTGACACTAACCGCATCCGGTGTAGTGTGTGTAGCCGAAATAACCTCATCGCCGACCTGGTTTTGGACCGTGCTGATCAAGCCACATTTATAACCCAGCGCCGTAAACAGCTTCCAGAGTAAAGTAGCAATCGTCGTCTTTCCGTTGGTACCGGTAACGCCTACCAGCTTCATTTTTAAAGAAGGCTCCCCATAAAAATTATGACTGGCATATCCTGCGGCTATCGCACTGTTTTCTACCTGGATCCACACAATATTCTCATTGGCTCCGGCCGGTAACAATTCACAAATGACCGAGTTGGCACCATTTGCTATCGCAATGTCAATAAAGCGATGACCATCTGTACTACTGCCTTTTACAGCAATGAAGCAACTACCGGCACTCACTTTACGGGAGTCGATCTGCAGATCCGTCACCTCAATATCGGTGCTACCCTTTACTGCGCGGATACTTACTTTATATAGTATATCTTTTAAGATCAATTTAAAATTAGTGTTACTGTTTGCCCTTTTGTAAATGCTGTGCCTGCTATTAAAGATTGATTTGATACCCTGCCCCTACCCTTTGCTGTTACTTTCAGTCCTTTGTTCTCCATCAGGTACACTGCATCCTTCAGGCCCATACCAATTACGCTGGGAATGATCAAGGTTGGGGTGCCTGTACTTACAGGTGAATTCAAGATCGCCGTATTATTTTTCAGGCTCATTCCCCTCCAGTAGCCCCCGGCAGCCGAATCAGAAAAAGGTAAATTCAATGTGCTGAAAATTGAATTCAGCTCGTTCTTCATCCCATAATAGTTGTATTGCATCGTGTCCCGCATCACCGGCTCTGTGAACTTTTTAGTGCTCAGGTAGCGTGCATATATTTTATCACTGATCTCTTTAAATACTTTACCGGAAACATCTGCCCCGTAAACTAATTTTGATTCATTGCTATTTTGAATGACGACAGCTATTGTGTATCGTGGACGGTTAGCAGGAAAATAACCTATAAAAGAGGCCTGGTAAATTTTATTCCCTTTATTGTATCCCCTGTTATCCAACGCCGTTACTGCTGTACCTGTTTTACCAGCAATTGAATAATTGGTGTCGTACAAAATCTTGTGACCGGTGCCGTGCAAACTATCCACTACCGCCTCCAGGCAATCCTTTAATTGTGCCAGCGTTTCATCACTGCATATTTTATTTACCAATATCTGCGGCTCAATCCGCTTCACATCTATCCCAAATTCAGTGACCGCATTTACCAGGTAAGGTTTCATCATGGTGCCATTGTTGGCGACCGCGTTGTATAACATCAGCATGTGTAATGGCGTCACTAATTCTTCATAGCCATGTGCCATATACGGAATGGTTGTCTTTGCCCAACTGCGATTAGTTGGCTTCTTTATGGTGGGCCTGCCTGATGATGCCGTGATGTCGATGCCGGTAAGCGTATCCAATCTTAATTGATGTAAATGGTTGACAAATTTGGAAGGTTCATTGTGATAAAACTGGTCGGCTAATTTCGCAAAGGCCACGTTGCTGCTTCTTAAAAATGCATCTTTAACAGTGATGGCGCCGATCCCGAGATGGGCATCTTTTATTCTCAATCCATAGAAAAATTTTGCCCCACCTTCACAATCCACGATCGTATTTTTATCTACATACTTATCTTCCATTAAACTCAATAAAGTCGCCAATTTAAAAATTGAACCTGGCTCAGTAGCCTTTCCGATTCCATAATTAAGGTCTTCCACATAACTTCCATCCTGCTGTTTACCCAGGTTCGCAATAGCTTTAATTTTACCTGTCGCTGTTTCCATTACGATGGCGGTACCATGCAGGGAATTATTGCCGATCAACATTTTCATCAGGGCGATCTCTGCTACATCCTGCATATAAGTATCCAGCGTGGTGATAATGTCTTTTCCATTTTCGGGCTCTACTTCCGCACCTTCCACCGGCATGTAGGCGCCTGCTATGTAACGCATCAGGCGCTGACCAGTTGTACCTCTCAACAATGAATCGTAACTCTGTTCAATGCCTACATTCAACTTCGCGTTGTCTCTTGATAAGCCAATTGTTCTGTTGGCCAGTAAAACATAAGGGTTGATGCGTTTATCGCGGGTATCGATCATAAAGCCGCTCTTATTTCTTCCTTGCCTTACCAGGGGAAAATCACGTAACTGCGCATACTCTACAAAAGATATTTTCTTCTTCAAACTGTAGTACCTGTCCTTATTTTTATAAGCCAGCTGGAATTCCTTTTTATATTCTGCTTTCTTTTTATCGCCAAAAAGGTTGGCCATGCAGATGCTTAATGAATCGACATTGTCTTTAAAACGCTTGCCATTTTTTTCCCTTAATCCGTCAGCGCCAAAATCAACGAACACGTCAAAAATGGGAATAGATGTGCTCAGCATATTTCCGTCCTCGCTAAAAATAGTACCCCGCTCTGCTACCAGTGGCACATATTTTAAATGCAAACTATCTCCCATGCTTTGCCAATACGCTCCTTCTACCTGTTGTATGTACAAGGCCCTGCCCAATACCACTGCACCCAGCAATACTATCCCTATGAAGCAGAGATAGACCCGCCATAATATGTCTTTTTTTATATCCAAACCTTATTACTAATTGACCAATTTGAAATTGGAAATATGATTGATGTGGTAGTAGTAGTTCCTTGCTTTCGAATAAATCCTTTACATGATTTTCATAGCCGGTGGAAATGTTTTCTTGTGTTCAATTGCTATTGGCCCGGCAAATTCAAACAAACCCGTTGTGTGATTTCAGATGGATCCCTGCTTATGGAGCAGGGGCTTTAGGCGTTAACATAACTGGTGCTGTCGTCAATTCTTTTAATCCCAGAGGTTCAACAGCCTTTACCAATTCGCTTGCCTTGCTTCTAAAAATCACTTCACTTTTTATAGTTTTGAATTCATATTCCAATTCTTTAATATGTTTTTCTGTGGCGCTTATTTTTCTTGTTAATTTATCAGCGTGGTGCCCGTTATAAATATATACTACGGCCAATACGGCCAAAAACAAAAAAAAGGGTATGTTCTTTACCACCCATTTATGGCCCAGGAACTTTTTCCAAACCAGCTTTTTAGCCACCGGTTGTTCCTTCTGTGTGTATTTATCTTCTGCCAACATTTATGATATTTATATCCCTTTATTTTAGTAATTGTATCGGTCTTTATTTCTTTTCCGCAACCCTTAGTTTCGCACTCCTGGCCCTTTTATTTTGCTTTGTTTCATTTTGACCGGGCAGTATTGGTTTCTTTGTAATTATATGGAAAGGGTTTTCCGGTCTGCCACCGTACACCTCATCTACTGCCGTTTCAGAAAAGCTGCCTGTTTTAAAAAAGTTTTTTACTATCCTGTCCTCGAGTGAATGAAAAGTTATGATCGCCACACGCCCACCCGGTTTTAACACAGCTGCAGTTTGCTGCAATAGCTCCTTTAACGCACCTAACTCATCATTTACTTCTATTCGTAGTGCCTGGAATACCTGGGCAAAATACTTTTGCGGATTCCCTTTTACTACACCTTGTACCGACTGCTTAAATTCGTTGACCGTTTTAATGGGCATCAATCCCCGTTGTTCAACGATCGTTTTCGCCAGTGTTTTCGCGTTTGTTACTTCACCGTATTGTTCGAGCATTTTATGCAACTGCAATTCTGTAAAGTTTTTGATGATATCTGCCGCCGTTGTTGCCTGCCGCTGGTCCATGCGCATATCCAGCGCAGCATCGAAACGAATTGAAAACCCCCTTTCCGCTTCATCAAACTGGTGACTCGATACGCCCAGGTCGGCTAGGATACCATCAACCTGTGTTATTTTATGCAGGCGCAAAAAACGCTGCAGGTGGCGAAAATTTTGCGGAACGAAAATCACCCGTTTATCTCCCGGTATATTTTTTCTTGCATCTTCATCCTGGTCAAACGCTACCAATGTTCCCCGGTCATTTAAATATTGAAGCAGGGCATGGCTGTGTCCGCCACCACCAAATGTGCAATCCACATAAATTCCGTTTGGTTTAATATTTAAACCTTCAATGGATTCAGTAAGCAAAACCGGCGTGTGGTAATTGTGAAGCTGACCGGTTGTTTGATTGATCGGTATTTTGCTTTCATTGTGAGGCATACTTTTCAATATTTCAGCTTATCAGCTGGTCACCATTTTTATTCATAACTTCATTTGCCAGTTCACTAAAAGATTCCGGCGAAAAAGATTCAAAGAACTTTGTGTATTTATTTTTATCCCAGATCTCTATTTTGTTAACCGCCGATACAAGCACTACATCTTTTTCCAGTCCGGCATATTCCATCAATGCCTTCGGGATCAATAACCTGCCTGCAGAATCCAATTCAACTTGTGTAGCGCCATTTAAAAAATAGCGACGAAATTGTCTTACTTTAGGATCAAAATCATTCAACTTGCTAACCTCAGAAAATATCGGTTCCCAACTTTGCATCGGGTATAAACTCAGGCAAGCTTCGATTCCCCTGTTAATGACAAATTGGTTGGCTCCTTCTTCTGCTAACTGCTTCTTAAAACCGGCAGGCAAAAGAAAGCGTCCCTTGGCATCCATTGTAACCTCATATTCGCCAAGAAAACCAATCATTTACAGAGATATTTATAATGTGAAAATTTTATTACCACAAAATAACACTTTTTCCCACTTTCTAATCAAAAATTGGGAAAACTTTTTTATACACAGGCATAATATCCTGCCCCAGCCTTGCTTTGAAGCGATTTTAACAGTAGAAATACGTGTATAACCTGTTAATTACGGTGTATAACCTGTGGATTACTTTGTTTGGTCCAAACAAGGTATTTATGCGCTGGAGATGCTCATTACACAGATTTATAAAGTATTCTCAGTAATAAAATCCACTAGATTGTCGCTGAAAGTAAATAATAATTAGAAGGTAATTTTCCGAAAAAGTGATGGGTAAGTGAACGGTTTTTTCGATTTTTAAATGAGGAATTTTGCTGTATTTTAGAGTCTGCTAACGTAATAAATAGAAGGAAAATAAAGAGAGAAAATTAAGATTTGGTCAATGGGAAGTTTAATGAAAAACTACTTCCTTTTCCGGGAACGCTTTCTACTTTAATGGATCCATGGTGTGCATCTACCATTGTTTTTACATAGCTTAAGCCAAGGCCAAACCCCTTAACATTATGTATGTTCCCGGTATGTGCCCGGTAAAATTTTTCAAAGATGCGGTTGACAGTTTCCTTATTCATACCGATCCCGTTATCTTCTATTTTTATTTTTAGCTGGTTCCCTACAGTTTGGGTGCCGATTTTTATGCGGAGGTTATCTTTTGAATATTTTACCGCATTATCCAGCAGGTTGCTGATCAGGTTGGTAAAATGTACTTCATCGGCCAATACCAGGTCCTTGGAAGCTTCCAGGTTTGATTCCAGGTGACCATTTACCTGGTCCACCTGCAGGTTTATATTATTCAGGGCGCTGGTGATGAGGTCGTGCGCATGTAGCTTTTTCAGGTTCAGCTGCACCTCTTGTTTATCAAGCAAGGCGGCCTGCAAGATGGTTTCTACCTGCTTATTCATCCGTTTATTTTCTTCTTTGATGATGCCGGTGAAATAGTTGGTTTTTTCCCTGTCATTGATGACCTTTTCATTTTTTAAAGCGTCCACAGCCAATGAAATAGTGGCGAGCGGGGTTTTAAATTCATGGGTCATATTGTTAATAAAATCAGATTTTATTTCACTCAGTTTCTTTTGTTTCAACAGGGCTCTCACGGTGATAAAAAACGCAGTTACGATGATCACAGTAAAAATTACAGCGCCGATAATGAACCAGGTCATCGATCGCCAGATCAGTTTTTTCGCATGGGGCACGGTGACAATTAAAACTTCCTGGGGCGATATCCCTTCAGAGAGGCTACCGCCTGGTGATTCAAGCTGAATAACATGTAATTTATTGTTGGCAGAGTCTGCGTACAGCTTATAGAAATTTTCAGACTGTATCTCATCACCGATCAACGAAGTCGGACTGATGGCAAACTCAAAAGGGATATTGTGCAGGTTCTGTTTATCAAATGCCTTTCGGATAATGGCACGGATATCATCACCAGAATAACGCTGCGTGATCGTTGGCTTGAAAATTTCCAATTGCAACTTTTCGCTGGGAAACAGCGGCTCATTCTTTCTCCGCATGGGCATCAGGTTTCCCTTTTCTTCCATCAGGTCGGAGGCGGCCTGGGCAGTAGCCATACTTACGTGCTCATAAAATTTTTGCTCTTCCGATTCAAGAGAACCCTTTATCCACAGGTATTGGAAAAAAATAATTCCAAGCAGGGAAAGTAAGATCAATAAAGTAATAATAGGAAAAATTCTCTTCATTCGTATAAATGTAAATCAATAATGTACGCTAAAATAACATAAAGCGATCAAACGATAAATTTAGTAAAGGTTTGCAACTTAATGGCTTTGAAAAAAAAAGTTTGCACAATATTAGCACTACAAAAAATAATCTGTTATTTTGAGTAAATGATTTCACCTGCAACTGGCATACTATTAATTGCTGATCCTTTTTTAAAGGACCCTCACTTTATGAGGACGGTTGTATTTATATGTGAGCACCACGATGAAGGAAGTTTTGGATTTGTTTTGAACAAGCAATATGAGCTTACGCTGGATGAGCTGATCACCAGCTTTGAAGGCTTCCCAATCCCTGTTTATTATGGTGGCCCTGTACAGGTCGATACTATACATTTCCTTCATCAATACCCCGACCTGATACCAGGTGGCCAGGAGGTAATGAAAGGTATCTACTGGGGAGGAGATTTTGAAATGGTAACGAAGCTGGTAAAGAGCAATGAGATCGATTATAACAAGATCCGTTTCTTCCTTGGATATAGCGGCTGGAGCGATGGCCAGCTGAATGATGAACTGAAAGAAAAAACATGGTTAACCGTATCGGCTACCCGAAAATTGGTCTTCCACCCATACCCGGATGAAGTATGGAAAGACAGCCTGAAACACCTCGGCGGGGACTATGAAATGATGATCAATTTTCCCATTGATCCACAGTTGAACTGATCATTGGATGCCACAATTTGACAACGTTTGCTTTGGTCAAACTTTTTTCCTTTTATATCAAGAGCGTTTATATTTAATTATCCTGAATAAATGTTGTACGGATTTGTAAAAATTATTGCAAGGATCGCTATCAAATTCTATTGCCGGGATTTGCAGGTCAATAAGAAAATGTTGTTGAATTGTGATGGTCCGTTAATGCTGGCGGTGAACCATCCCAACTCCTTCCTCGATGCCATTATTTTATGTACCATCTTTGATAAACCTGTGTATTCGCTTGCAAGGGGAGACGCATTTAATGGAAAGTTCATTACAAAGATTTTGTTATCGCTTAAGTTGCTGCCGGTGTACCGCGTGAGTGAAGGGGTTGAAAACCTGGAAGAAAATTACAAAACATTTGATCTGTGTAAGGAGATATTCAGACAGAACGGCGTTGTGCTGATTTTTAGTGAAGGCAAATGTATCAACGAGTGGCACCTGCGCCCGCTGAAGAAAGGCACGGCAAGACTTGCTATCAGCAGTTGGGCAGATGGCATCCCATTAAAGGTATTGCCGATCGGAATAAATTACAGTTCGTTTGAAAAATTTGGTAAGAATATCCGTATGTTCTTTGGTGAATTTATTGAGGATGTTGATATTGATTTAAAGGATGGCCAGGGAAGGGCCATACAAGCCTTCAATGCAAATCTGCAAAAACAATTGTCGCCATTTGTATTTGAGATCGAAAAAAATAACAGGCTTAAACTGCGTGGCAAATTGTATGTTCCCCAGCCGGCACTTAAAAAGATATTGCTTTTTATACCTTCTGTAGTTGGATGGTTATTGCATGCGCCGTTGTATTATCCTGTCAAAAAATTCGTACAGAAAAAAACAAACAGCACGGATCATTTTGATTCTTTGGTGGTGGCAATCTTCTTTATCGCTTATCCATTATACGTTATTGTGATCGCGTTATTTGCATTTATCATTCTGCATGATTGGCGGGCGATCTTATTGCCGGTTATTTTTCCATTTACGGCCTGGTCGCATTTACAATTAAAAAGGCAATTGGATTGACAGGTACCTGCAGTATTTTCATTAACGAAAGGCAACGGATAATAATTTCCGCTCACAAAAAAGCCCATACAAAAATGCATGGGCTTAAATAATATATAAATCGTGCCGTGGCTTTATAATTCTTCTTCCGCGCCTTCTATCAATACGATCGCTTTGTTGTTGAGTATTTCTACAAAACCGCCCTGGATGGTATAGGAAATAGTTGCCGTTTTATCGGTCAGCACTTTCAACTTCCCTGCCTTCAAAGCACTTACCATTGGCGCATGTTTATCCAATACCTCAAAGGAGCCTGAAATGCCTGGTAACTGTACGCCATAAACTTCTCCGCTGAATATTTTCTTTTCCGGAGATAATATTTCTAATGTCATAATCCTGTTGATTGATGGTAAATTAAACTTCGCAACTAATCACGCAATGAAAGTTCAACAATGGTAAACAGTACAAGTGAGTGACACAACGATGATGCTATGGAAACAAATGCCGGTCAACAAAAAAAATTAAGAATTAAGCCTGCGCCGCTTCCATTAATTTCTTTCCTTTCTCAACTGCATCTTCCAATGTACCTACGAGATTGAAAGCGGCTTCCGGGTATTCATCCACTTCACCATCCATGATCGCGTTAAAGCCACGGATCGTATCTTCAATTGGCACCAATACACCCTTTAAACCGGTAAATTGCTCAGCCACAAAGAAAGGCTGGCTAAGGAAACGCTGTACTTTACGTGCCCTTGATACTGTTTGTTTATCATCATCACTCAACTCATCCAAACCAAGGATGGCAATGATATCCTGTAATTCCTTGTAACGTTGTAAAATTAATTTAACCCGGTTGGCAGTGTTGTAATGTTCATCACCAACGATCAATGGCGTCAATATCCTCGAGGTAGAATCCAATGGATCCACAGCAGGATAGATACCCAGATCCGCAATCTTACGACTCAATACGGTAGTGGCATCCAAATGCGCAAAGGTGGTCGCAGGAGCCGGATCCGTTAAATCATCCGCAGGCACGTAAACGGCCTGTACGGAAGTTATAGATCCGTTCTTGGTAGAAGTGATCCTTTCCTGCATCAATCCCATTTCAGTTGCCAGTGTTGGCTGGTAACCAACCGCACTTGGCATACGACCCAACAAGGCCGATACCTCAGAACCAGCCTGGGTAAACCGGAATATATTATCAACGAAAAATAAGATGTCTTTTCCCTGTGTAGTACCATCGCCATCGCGGAAATATTCAGCGATTGTTAACCCGCTCAACGCCACACGTGCCCTGGCTCCCGGTGGTTCATTCATTTGTCCGAATACAAAGGTCGCTTTGGATTCTTTCAATTCTTCCATATTTACAGCGCTCAGATCCCATCCGCCTTCTTCCATGCTATGCTTAAACTTATCACCGTAGTTCATGATACCTGCTTCGATCATTTCCCTCATCAGGTCATTGCCTTCCCTGGTACGTTCGCCCACACCCGCAAATACCGATACGCCACTATATGCCTTTGCAATGTTATTGATCAGTTCCTGGATCAATACCGTTTTTCCAACACCTGCTCCACCAAACAACCCAATCTTTCCACCCTTTGCATATGGCTCGATCAGATCGATCACTTTAATTCCAGTGAATAAAATTTCATTCGCAGTGCTGAGGTTTTCAAATAAGGGCGGCTTGGCATGTATTGGCCGGCCACCTTCTTTGCTCACCTGTGGCAAACCATCAATGGCATCACCGGTTACATTAAATAAACGCCCCTTGATCGCATCACCAACAGGCATTGCGATCGGCTTGCCGGTATCAACTACTACCATTCCACGAACAAGGCCTTCAGTACCGTCCATCGCAATGGTACGCACACTGTCCTCACCTAAATGCTGCTGTACTTCCAGCACCAAAGTGTCACCATTATCACGTTTTAATTCTAACGAATTTAAAATTTCTGGAAGATTGCTGTCATTGTCAAACTGCACGTCAACTACGGCACCAATGATTGACTTTACTTTACCGGTATTGGCCATAAACAAGGATTTATTGATTTAGCTCTGTTTTTAGGGCGCAAAGGTAAGGGTTAGGAGTTAAAATTTGAAATTTGATATTAGATATTTTGATGGTTGGCGCATTTAAAACCGGATGGCGAAATGTCTTCTTTAAAGGGAAGAGAAACGCTTTGCAAGTTTGTTGTGTTTAATATATTGTTAGGCTCTTTGCAGGAAATAACGAAAGTGACAATGCCTTCTGCCGCTTCAACAATAAAGAAAGGTCAAATTTGGATGCAGATTTAACGATTACCTGCCTGCCAATAACGTCTGGTTTACTTATAATTTTATATTTTCGCTGTAATATACCTGTGTTGCATTTTCTTTCGCAACGCCTTATGTGGCAGCGTTAGCAATTCCCGGGGTGATACGGCCAAAGATCTGGCCATATAGAAAAACACAAGAATTTCATGAAAAAGCTCACGGGAACAATTTTTAAGCTGGTTAATATCTTCGTGGTCCTGCTTTATTTATCTGCCTGTTTGATCCCGGTTTTACCAGCCGGGAAATTTTGGATGGTGGCAGTATTGGGTCTTATATTTCCATTACTTTTTGTAATAGTGGCCATTTTTTTCATAGGCTGGCTTTTCGCCCGGTCCAGGTGGTGCCTGCTTTCCCTGCTGGCAATAGCGGTAAGCTGGCAACAGCTTTCGGCAATAACCGGTTGGAATACAAAAAAAGATTTCGCGATTGCAAAGACGACTAATACACTGAGGGTTTTAAGCTGGAACACATCAAGCTGGGGCGAAACAAGTAAGAACCGCAAGACGAGGGTTGACTGCTGGCCGTTCATGCTTGAAGTGGTAAAAATGCAGCAGGCGGATGTTCTTTGCTTCCAGGAATTTTGGGACAGCAGAGACTCGCACCCCAAACATTCCAATATCCAGGCTTTTAAGGATATGGGGTATACTCATTCTTATTTTGTAAAGACTGTCGTTGAACTGATTGATCATCATACAGGCGTGGTTATCCTATCGAAATACCCGATCACAGACAGTGTTCAATTCCATTATGGGCAAGATGATTTCGCCGAGCACCTGATCTACGCTGATATCCAATTCAATCAACAAAAGGTTAGGGTATTTACAACGCATCTTCAGTCGGTGCGTTTTGAAGACAAGGAGTATTCGGCCATCAGCAAAATCAAGCATACGGACGAAAGCGGGTTAAAAGATTCCAAGACGATCGTTAAGAAGTTAAAGAATGCCTACCAGTTCCGCGGCTCACAGGCCGACTTTGTGCAGCAAAAAATCAAAGAAAGCCCTTATCCCGTGATAGTTTGCGGCGATTTTAATGATGTGCCCAATTCTTATACCTATTTTACAATCAAAGGCGATCTGCAGGATGCTTTTTTAAAAAAAGGAAGCGGCCTGGGCAGAACCTTCCAATACCTGTTCCCTACTTTAAGGATCGACTATATCCTCGCCCAAAAGAGCTTTTCGGTACAGCAGTTTGAGCGGATTAAAGTACCGTATTCTGATCACTACCCTGTTGTTGCGGACCTTAAAATAGGCACCCCATAATTCACTTATTGCATTTTGACCAGGTGATGCCGGATTAATGGCAATGTTTTTCTAATAATATATTCTGCTAATCCCGGCATCCTGATACCAGCATATCATAATAACCCGCCAAATCACAATAAACAAGTAATTTTGCAGCCTATCTATTTAATTATGACTACAGAAACAAAAAGGCAGAAGCAGGTTGCGGGTTTGATCAACCAGGAGATGAACGACATATTTCGCCGGATGAACCTGCTTATGCCCGGGGATGGGGGAATGATATCTATTTCCACCGTTAAAATTACGCCAGATCTTTTTGAAGCAAGAATCTACCTGAGCATGTTCCAGGTAAAGGATACACAGGCTGCATTGTTGAAATTTGAAGAAAAAAATAAAGAAATCAGGAAAGAATTGGGTACGCGTGTCCGCCACCAGTTGCGCAGCATACCCGAACTCAAGTTCTTTATCGACGATACCCTGGATTATGTTTTTAAAATGGAAGAGCTGTTTGACAAAATAAAGAAAGAAGACGCTCCCCAGCCAGGAGACGCCAGTGCAAATGATTAATTTCCCCGAAAAAATTATCTATAAATATATAAGGGATATGGCATGTATTTAACTTTTGCCTGGCGATATTTTAAAGCAAAAAAAAGTGCGAATGCGATCAATATTATCGCAATGGTTACAGTCGGTGTGATTGCCTTTGCCACTGCCTGCCAGATATTGGTCCTTAGTGTTTTTAACGGCTTTGAAGGATTGGTAAAATCGCTTTATTCTTCCTTTTACACCGACATAAAAATTATACCGTCTAAGGGGAAAACCTTTATGCTTACTCCTGACAGTATTAAACTCCTTAAACAACATCCTGGTGTAAAGTCGGTTTCTTTAATTGCAGAAGAGAAGGCATTGCTACAAAATGAAGACCTGCAAACCCAGGTGTACCTGAAAGGCGTCGATTCAAATTATGGCGCAGTTAGCGGTGTCCCGGGTACTATTGTGGAAGGAAAATTTACGATTGGAGATGCCGATCAGCCGGGACTGATCATTGGTACGGGTATTCAAAATGCTGCTGGCGTAAATGTTGATGGCCGGATGGGCGCCTCTATCCTTAACCTGATATTGCCAAAAAAAGGAAAGGTCTCGGTGCAGGACCCGCTGCAATCGTTAAGCGAAGGAAATGTAAAGGCCACCGGCGTATTTGCTATTCAACAGGAATTCGATAATAAATATGCCATCACAAACATTGATTTTATAAAGCGCCAGATGGGATTTGGGGCGGATGAATACAGTTCGGCGGAAATTAAACTGGACGAAAATTACAACCTCTTGAAAATACAGCGGGAACTTACACAACAATTAGGTGGCGCCTTTAAAGTACAGACAAAATACGAGCAAAATACCAGTCTTTATAATACGATGAAGTTGGAAAAATGGGCGATCTACGCCGTTTTGACGCTGATATTATTTATTGCCGCTTTTAACATGATCAGCGCCCTCACAATGCTTGTATTGGAAAAACAAAAAGATATCAGCGTATTACAAAGTATGGGCGCCGATAAAAGCATGATATTGAAAATATTCCTCAGCGAAGGCCTTCTGCTCGCCGGCATTGGGGCAGTCGCCGGGGTTGTAATGGCTTTGTTGATCTGCCTTATCCAGATAAAATTTCATTTGATCAAACTCACCGGCGGGTCTTTTTTGATCGATTATTTCCCTGTCAAATTACAATCTGCAGACTTTGTACTGGTTATCTCTACAGTCGCTTTCATCTCCTTTTTAGCGTCCTGGTTTCCTGCACGTAAAGCAGCGAATCAACTGATTGAACTGAGGTAAAACAACCTGATTTAATAATCTCCCATTGTTTCCGGCAGTTGCGCCAATGCTTTTTGCAGCTGTTCATCATTGGGTGATATTCCGTGCCATTCATGACTGCCTTCCATAAAATCGACGCCTTTTCCCATTTCTGTTTTAAGGAGGATAACGATTGGTTTCCCTTTCCCGATGAATGTCTTTGCATGAGTTAGGGTAGCAACTATCTCATCCATATCATTTCCTTTCGCAAGGGTAATCACCGTCCAGCCAAAAGCCTCAAATTTAGCGCCCAGGTCCCCAAGATCCATCACTTTATGTGTAGGGCCATCGATCTGCTGACCGTTCCAGTCAATAGCAGCAATAAGGTTATCCACCTTTTTATGTGCGGCAAATAGTATGGCCTCCCAGTTCTGTCCCTCGTTCAATTCTCCATCGCCATGAAGCGAATAAATGATACCCGGATCCTGGTTCAGCTTTTTTGCCAGGGCGGCACCAAGTGCAACACTCATTCCTTGTCCCAGGGACCCACTTGCAACCCTTACACCAGGCAAGTGTTCGTGGGTGGTAGGATGCCCCTGCAACCTGCTGTTTAACTTCCGGAAAGTAGCCAGTTCTTCCAGCGGAAAATACCCGGTCCGTGCCAGCACACTATAAAAAACGGGTGAAATATGCCCATTGCTAAGGAAAAATAAGTCTTCGCCCGTTCCATTCATATTAAAACCGGGGTTATGTTTCATTGCATTAAAATACAGGGCGGTCAAATAATCCGCGCAGCCCAAAGAACCACCAGGGTGGCCACTTTGAACGCCATGTACCATACGAACGATATCCCTTCTTACCTGGTTTGCTATCCCTTTTAAATCACTCATTTTTTAATTTTTATGCGATGCAAACCTAATTTAAATCCTGAAATAAGCAAAGTAAATTGATATAATAAGTGCGTTTAATAATAAGTTCAGCAGATCTTCGTTATTAACCAGCTAATGTGAAAAGAAAAAATATACATAAATGAAAAAATGTATGTTTAAAATTTTATAAAGCAACGGAATTTAATTATGTTGTGTCTAACTTAGAAGAATAAACTACCCTTTCTGTCCCAAAAGGGTTTACTTTTGGTAAACTCAGAATATTTTAATACGCCCGGCATGGATAATATATTACTTAGTGGAACTTTTGCTTTCTTGATCACTTTTTTTGCTATTCCCATTATTATACAGGTTTCCAGGGAGAAAAAATTATTTGATGAGCCGGATGAACGCAAGGTTCATAAAATGGTGATCCCTACCTTAGGGGGTTTAGGCATTTTCGGAGGCTTTATATTGGCGCTGTTATTGGGCGCACCGCTTGGTTCCGGCGAATTACAGTATTTTGTTGCCGCTGCGATCGTAATATTCTTCTTAGGCATTAAAGATGACATCCTCGTGTTATCAGCCGCCAAAAAGTTCGTCGGACAATTGGTTGCTGCCGGAATTATCATCAAATTCGGTGGTGTACAGATCACAAACATGCATGGCTTTTTGGGAATTACCGAAATACCACATATTGCCAGTATCATTTTCACTTTATTCACTGTAATAGTCATTGTAAATTCTTTCAATCTCATCGATGGCGTAGATGGATTGGCAGGCAGTCTTGGATTACTGACCGCAATCATATTCGGGTCTTATTTTACCTATGTCGGCCAGACAATGTATGCAGTAATGGCTTTTTCGCTGGCTGGCAGCCTGGTCGGCTTTTTAATCTATAATTTTTCTCCTGCAAAAATATTCATGGGCGATACAGGTTCATTGCTGATCGGGTTGATCAACTCCATCATGGTGGTGAAATTCATCAATATCGCGGGTAATGAAACCATGAAATTGCCACTTGTGGCAGCGCCTGCATTGGGCATGGCAATCCTGCTTGTTCCTTTGCTGGATACACTGCGTGTTTTTAGTTTGCGCATATTGGCCAGGCGTTCGCCGTTTAGTCCTGATCGTACCCATGTACATCATTTTTTGCTTGATCTTGGCTTTAGCCACCGTAAGGTTACCTTACTTTGTGTAGGCACCAATATTGGCTTTATCGCTTTGGCCTTTTTTCTGAGAAACCTGGGAACGACCATAGTAATCGGCATCCTGATGTCTATTGCCTTCAGCCTGATCGCAGTTATCTACTATCGCAAGAACAGCATCAAATACACGGGCAAAGCCAAACTACCACTGGAAGAAAAGATTATCAAGTCTCACAAGATATTAACACTCGCAACCGAAACGGTCGATATAGATTAATCTTCACTATTCCTCATCGCAAGCTCGCACTGTACTGCCCGCAATTACTCCATTTGAAGTTTACTAATATTTTTCCTACATCAAAAATTCAGTTAACGGTTATGTTAATAATTTTCTGAATATATTGGATTATTTGGCCGCCTATTATTCTTTTCTTTAGATTTGCAGCCACTTAATTTTCTATTTATGTCAGAAGAATTGGAATTGATAAAACTGGATACCGAATCGTTAATGAAGAAAGCGATCAGTCACCTGGAGGCAGAGCTGGTTAAAATACGTGCCGGCAAAGCAAATCCGAATATGCTGGATGGTATTGTGGCCGACTATTATGGTGCACCTACACCGCTTGCACAAATAGCTAATATTTCTGTATTGGATGCGCGGACCATTTCCGTGCAGCCCTGGGAGAAAAAAATGTTGCAGCCCATTGAACGGGCGATCATTGCAAGTAATATCGGCATCAACCCCCAAAACGACGGTAATTTCATCCGTTTGTTCTTGCCACCGCTGACAGAAGAAAGGAGGAAAGAACTGGTAAAAAGATGTAATGCGGAAGGTGAACAGGGAAAAGTGTCTGTACGTAATATCCGCAGGGAGGGGATCGAACAAATAAAAAAATTACAAAAGGACGGTGATATCAGCGAAGACGCGGCGAAGGATGCAGAGGCGGAAGTACAGGACCTCACCAACCGGTTTATTTCCCTGGTGGAAAAACACCTGGAATCAAAGGAAAAAGAAATAATGGCGGTGTAAATATATCTTTGTTACCCTACAAAATGATCTGTTAGGTAAACGAGCGCCTAAACTCCAACGGCGACATGTGCTGATAGAACGGTACAATATATGATGAGAGATAATTTGTAATTCAAGGTAAGGTTATGAAAATAAGCACCATCCACAAGATTCGGTTCTGGGATTCGTCTTTATAATTGCCCGGTTAATTTTATTGGTAAAAAATTAAGAAGGCACTGCATTTACATAAATATTCGACTTGTGGGATCATCACGCTCCATAGTCCGGCAAACTATCAAGCTCGTCCAGTTTTCCGTTGCTTCCTGAAAAGCCATAACAATGGCTGCCGTTGGTGATCACGATATAGGGCACATTGAGTGTAATGTTGTAACGAAGCGCCTGGTTCAATACCGGGGCCGTTAAGGCAACACTCATTTCCTTGCATTCAATGATCATCCACGGTCGGGCATTCCTATCGTAGACAACTATGTCAAAGCGTTTGGTTAGATCGCCCAATTGGATCTCTTTTTCTACGGCGATCAGGGAAGAGGGATATTTTTTAATTAATACCAGGTACTGCAAAAAATTCTGCCTCACCCATTCCTCGGGCGTAAGCATTATCCATTGTCTTCTGATCTCATCAAAAATAAATTCTTTATCCTGCTGATTTTTTATTTTTGGCTGGTACTCCGGGTATTCAATCTTAATCATATGTTAGCAAAAAGATTTAGTACTTTTATGGACAGTTATTAACACCCGGCTGTCACCCGCAAAAATAATTTTATTATACCAATAAAAGACGGGGCAGATAGAAATGGATGACTGAACAGGCGATTTTACAACCAATGAGTAAACCAAGATGAAAACAAAAGAAGCGATAGTCGAGAACTGGCTGCCCCGTTACACAGGCGAAAAGCTGGAAAATTTCGGCTCCTATATCCTGTTAACAAATTTTTCTAATTATGTAGGCATGTTCGCGAAATGGAACAAGGTAAAAGTAGTTGGAAAAGACAGGCCGATGCAATGCGCTACGGCCGATAATATCACCATTATAAATTTTGGGATGGGAAGTCCGGGCGCCGCTACCATCATGGACCTGCTGACTGCGATAGAACCTAAAGCTGTATTGTTCTTAGGCAAATGCGGCGGACTAAAAAAACGCAATAAGATCGGTGACCTGATATTGCCCATTGCCGCATTAAGGGGCGAAGGTACCAGTAATGATTATTTTCCGCCGGAAGTTCCCGCCCTGCCTGCGTTTATGCTGCAAAAAGCAATCTCCACCACCATCAGGGACTATGCCTGTGACTACTGGACGGGCACCGTGTACACCACCAACCGGCGCGTATGGGAACACGATGAAGTCTTCAAAGAATACTTGCAAAGGGTGAGAGCTTATGCGATCGACATGGAAACAGCCACTATTTTTACGGTGGGCTTTTACAATAAAATTTCTACCGGTGCCCTGTTACTGGTGAGTGATAGTCCAATGGTTCCGGAGGGTGTTAAAACCGAAGACAGTGATAAAAAAGTCACATCAGAATTTGTGGAGCGTCATTTGAAGATCGGCATTGATTCATTAAAACAACTCATCAATGATGGCCTTACTGTGAGGCATCTGCAATTTTAAAATATTCTTTAACCTTTTAATTAGCGGCACTTTGTATATTTTACAACGTGTCATTAAACAAATGATCCTGCTCTTGTACTGACCACTTTTATGATGCCTCAAATATATTCTTACCAGCAGCTTTTCTCTTTTTCAAAAAATATTTTCCTGCGGATGGGTTGCAGTGATGCAAATGCCGACACAGCAGCCAGGGTGCTATTGTCGGCAGACTTAAGAGGTGTTGATAGTCATGGGATCGCCAGGTTGACGGGCTATGTGCGTCTTTGGGAAGTGCAGCGGATAAATACCTGTCCTGTTATAAAAATTGTACACGAAACCCCCTCTACGGCAGTGATCGATGGTGATAAGGGGCTTGGCCTGGTAGTGGCGCCTGCCGCAATGCAGGTTGCCATCGACAAAGCCAAAAATGTGGGCACCGGCTGGGTAAGCGTAAAAAACAGTAATCACTTCGGAATAGCAGGTTACCATGCAATGATGGCATTGGAGAATGATATGATCGGGATCGCGATGACAAATGCCTCGGCCCTGGTGGCGCCTACTTTTTCGGTGGAACGATTGCTGGGCACCAATCCTATTGCCGTGGCGATACCGGCTGGCAGCGAACCACCTTTCGTTGCCGATTTCGCTACTACTACCGCGGCCAACGGAAAGCTTGAAATCCTGCAACGCAAAAATATGGACACACCGGTCGGCTGGGTACAAACGAAAGAGGGCGAGCCAAGTACTAAAGCCAGCGAAGTAAAAGACGGGGGCGCGCTGTTGCCGCTGGGCGGTGATAAAGAACATGGAAGTCATAAAGGTTACATGCTGGGCTCGATCGTGGATATTTTTTCCGCCGTTTTAAGTGGCGCGAATTATGGCCCCTGGGTACCACCTTTCCCGGCTTATGTGGCCATGCCGGAAAATTTGCCAGGTGAAGGGATAGGGCACTTTTTTGGCGCGATGCGCATCGATGCTTTCCGGCCTGCGGCAGACTTTCAATTACATATGGATAAATGGATACAACGTTTCCGCTCTGCAAAAACCGTAAGGGGTGAAGCAAGCGTGATTATCCCCGGCGATCCTGAAAGGAAGATGGAAGTTGAAAGAAGGAATAATGGCATCCCATTACTTCAGGCAGTTGTGGATGACCTGAACAAACTTGGCGCAAAGTATGAATTGAAAATAAATTGATTAGACTGCCAGCCGCAACCGTTTACGCTCAACCTAAATATATTGCCATTACTGATGAGATATTTTAAACGAAAATGGACCGAATCAACGGGAGAATCGTTAACCGCGTTCTGGGGTACTTCAGACTACTATTTCGAAACGGACGATCAACTAAATGTCACCCGGCAGCTACAAGTTTTTGAACAAGGCCAGGTATTAAAATATGGTGCTGAATTTACGGAAGATGATTTCGGCAGGTTAGCTGACCAGCCATTAGATGAAGCAGAGTTTAAAGAACATGAAATTGCAACAGGAGAGTTTAAAAATATTTGGAGTAGTTTAAAGCGGGCAATTACATGATGAGCGATTATTTACCAGGTTGAATACAATTACAGGAATTTTGAAGGCACAAAATACAAGTATTAAGTACAGCTTACATAAGTAAAATGTTCAATTTTAATAGTTGCTACGGATAATTGTAATCTTTCCCTTGAACATCTCCAATTCTTCTATTTCGTTGTTTAAAAATTCGTGTCATTAAGACCGGAACTCCCCCTTGCAGTAATTTTTTTTGAAAGCGGTTCATTAACCTTAAATTTGCCGACTCAAATAAAAATCATCTTACATATTCTTTAAAGCGAACAGGGCACATATGAAAATAATGAAATTTGGCGGTACCAGTGTTGGAAAGCCGGAACGGATGCATGAGGTAGCAAAACTGATCACAAAAGATGAAGAGGCCAAGATCGTTGTCCTATCTGCTTTAAGTGGCACAACCAATGCCCTCGTGGAGATCAGTACTTCTTTATCGCAAGGTGACAAGAATACCGCAAAAAAACAGATCACCGCACTGGAACTTCATTATAAAAACTTTTGCGCTCAATTACTTACTGCGGGCCCCGCATTGGAAAAAGCGGCTTCCATTACCAATGAACATTTTGAATTTCTGAATATTATTTTAAAGATATCTTTTAGTGAAGCACTGAATAAAGATATCCTGGCACAGGGTGAATTATTGAGCACCAAACTGTTTTCCGTTTACCTGGACGAACAGGGCATTGATCATTTGCTGATCCCGGCACTTGATTTTATGACAATCGATAATTATGATGAGCCGCAGATCGGAAGCATAAAAGTTAAGCTTGCCCAGATCCTGCAACGCAATAAGGATAAAAAAATATTCATCACGCAAGGTTATATCAGCCGCAATTCAAAGGGGGAAGTAGATAATTTGAAACGTGGCGGCAGTGATTACAGCGCTTCGTTGATTGCCGCAGCTATCAAGGCGACTGTTTGTGAAATATGGACCGATATTGACGGCATGCATAACAATGACCCAAGGGTTGTTAAAAAAACGGTTGCCATTGAACAGTTGAGTTTTGAAGAAGCAGCCGAGCTCGCTTATTTCGGTGCGAAGATTTTACATCCGGCAAGCATATGGCCGGCGCAATTTTATAATGTACCGGTAAAATTGCTCAATACGATGCAGCCCGACGCGAAAGGAACATTGATCACCGAACTGGCAGGCAGTGTTGGCGTAAAAGCAGTTGCTGCAAAAGATGGCATCACGGCTATTAAAATTAAAAGCAGCCGTATGTTGTTGGCGTATGGTTTTTTAAGAAAGATATTTGAAGTGTTTGAGAAATACCGTACTTCCATTGATATGATAACCACTTCCGAAGTAGCTGTATCATTAACGATAGACAATGACCTCAACTTACCGGCAATTATTAAAGAACTGGAGCCGTTTGGTACGGTGGAGATAGATACCAACCAGGCCATTGTTTCAATCGTTGGTAATGAGATAGCGGAGACCGCGGACGTGATGGAAAAATTATTTAAGGCATTAAAAGATATACCGGTACGCATGGTCAGCTATGGTGGCAGCCGTCATAACATTTCCATATTGATCGCTGGCAGCCACAAAGAACAAACTTTACGTGCGCTCAATGCTGACTTGTTCGGCCTGGAATGAATCAGATTGGCAAACCTATTTTTTTATAAATAAAGCTCATCAGCCAGGCTGGTCCTATCATTAAAAACTGGAGATCTTTAAGGAAAGATGGTTTTTTTCCTTCTACTTTGTGGCCATAAAACTGCGCGATCCAGGCCAGTACAAATACCGCCAGGCAAAATAACCATAGCCGTATGAAACCGCTTACTTCAACAAAATGACAGATCAATAAACATCCAACGATAAAGAACAGCATGCCTATCCAGAGCGTTCTGCTCAATGAAAAATAATAAGCGATCACTAATACAGCCAGGATTATTGCCAGATTTAATTGGATCCCTTCAATAAAAAATGGCAACTTGATTTCATAGAAAAATCCAATAATACTAAAAAAAATAGCAGGAACGCATATCCAATGGATCGCTTTGTTGGTTTCGTTTTTATGGCTGTCTCCATATTCTGAAAGCCATTGCTGAATGGTTGGCATAAGCATCGATTTCATACCTAAGTTACTTAAAAATAATTAGCTAATTAGCGATGTGCTAATGTGCTAACTGAAGAAATTTGCGGTATCGTTCTCCGTTAGCACATTGGCTAATGAGCTAATGGATGTATTTCACATAACGAATTATTAACAATTAAGGTGCAATGAATTTTAATTTGTCGTTGTCATAGGATTGGTTTTTCATAGGATATTGGATTTAGCAGGGCAGGGATTTCTATCTCAGCCCTTGTTTTTTTAAGCCTGCCCAATAAAAAACTCCCCGGTTGGGGAGTCATATAATTTCATTGAAAATGTCGGCTGCTAAACGATCAGCATCGCGTCTCCATAGCTGAAGAAGCGGTATTTGTCCTTGATGGCTTTTTTATACGCTTCCATAACAAGGTCGTAACCCGCAAAGGCGCAGGTCATAATTAATAAGCTTGTCTTGGGCAGATGAAAGTTAGTAACCAACGCATCAGCTATCGAAAAATTATAAGGCGGGTGAATAAACATATTGGTCCAGCCTTCTGATGGCTTCAATAGTTTTTGCGCTGTAAACGAAGATTCCATGGCCCTCATGGTAGTGGTGCCGACAGAGCAGATTCTTCTACCATCAGCCTTTGCTTTATTAACGATCTGGCAGGCCGTTTCGTCGATTGCATAATATTCGGCGTCCATTTTATGCTTGCTCAGGTCCTCCACTTCGATCGGTCTGAAAGTACCCAAACCTGTGTGCAGCGTAACTTCCGCGAAACGTACACCTTTAATTTCCAGCCTTTTGATCAGTTCTTTGCTATAATGTAAACCCGCAGTAGGTGCGGCAACGGCTCCTTCGTGCTTGGCATAAACAGTCTGGTAACGCTCCTTATCTTCTTCATCCGGCTTGCGCTTGATGTATTTTGGCAATGGTGTTTCTCCCATAAAATCCAGCATCACCCTAAATTCTTCCTCTGTACCGTCCCATAAAAAACGGATGGTACGTCCACGACTGGTTGTATTGTCAATTACTTCTGCAACAAGTTCATCATTATCACCAAAGTACAATTTGTTGCCAACCCTGATCTTACGGGCAGGATCAACAATAACGTCCCATAAACGATTTGGCTTATTCAGTTCCCTTAACAGGAATACCTCGATCTTGGCACCGGTTTTTTCCTTGCGGCCATACATACGGGCAGGGAAAACCTTTGTGTTATTGACAACCATTACATCTTTGTCATCGAAGTATTCAATAATATCGCGGAAATTGCGGTTTTCAAGCTCGCCTGTTTTGCGATGGATTACCATCATCCGGCTATCTTCTCTTTTTTTGGTGGGGTTTTGGGCGATCAGATTAAGGGGAAGGTCGAATCGGAACTGACTTAATTTCATGTGTATCAATAAATTTTTTATGATAATCAGACCTTGTACTGTACTTCTTACAGAGATATGTAGCCCTTTAAAGGCACTTATCATGTTACGGCATGATTTTTAAGAGCGCAAATGTACTTCATTTTAAGCAGATTGTAGCAAATGCCTATATCATTTTGCTACTATAACAACTATTACCAGTAAAAAAGCGTTAATTAACTGCTGTTTATTTTGTGATTTGTCTACTTCTGTGCATCTTTATATGAAGTGCCTGAATTTTTATTTTGCCGAAGTATATTATTAAGTATATGCGTCACCAGTGAGTTGTATTCCAAGTGATGTGCTATAAAACCGGGGCCGGTGGTGGCCCTGGTCGCACTCCTCCAGAGAATGACAGTTTGGAATTGACCAGCTAATGAGAAATTTGTTACAGGCAAATCACCGGCAGCCGTTTAATTAAATCAGTATGATAAGAAAGTGTTTCCTGTTTGTTATGGCATCCCTGTTTTTAGTGGCAGTCGGCCAGGTCGATGGCCAAAAAAAAGCGGCCAAGAAATATCCCAGCCTTTTTTGGGAAATTACCGGTAATGGTTTAAAAAAGCCATCCTATCTTTTTGGTACCATGCATGTCAGCAGCAAGATGGTATTTCACCTAAGCGATTCGTTTTACTATGCCATGAAAAATGTGGACGCAGTGGCCCTGGAACTGAACCCTGACCTGTGGCAGGGGCAAATGGTCAGACTGGACAGGCTGAAAGAGAATTACGCCAATTTTATTCAGTCGCCGGGCGGCGATTTCCTCACGGAAAACTCTTTCAGGATAGGTAGTTATGATACTGAATTAAAGGCCGCACTGAGTACCGAGCCATCTGTCGTCAATAGTTTATTGTACCGCAGTTACAAGGCGAGGGAAGATTTTGAAGAAGATACTTTCCTTGACCTCTATATTTTTCAGACAGGAAAAAAATTGGGCAAGAGATCCGCAGGCGTTGAAGATTACAATGAAACAGAGAAAGTTGTGCTGGAGGCATATGCGGATATGGCCAAAGAAAAAAAGAAAAAAACAATAGACATTGACGGAGAATCGATGAGGGATATTGGCCAGAAGATACAGGATGCCTACCGCACCGGCGATCTTGACCTGATGGATTCCCTGGATATACTGACGGAAAGATCAGATGCCTTCCGGGAAAAATTTTTATACAAGAGAAATGAGATACAAGCCGGCTCCATTGACACGATCCTCAAAAGAAGCAGCCTGTTTGTAGGTGTGGGTGCTGCCCACTTGCCGGGCCCGCGCGGTATAATTGAATTGCTTCGCAAGATGGGATACAATTTGCGCCCGATCAAAATGTCTGACAGGGATGCCGCTAAAAAAGATGAAACGGATGAATTGAAAGTGCCGGTTGTTTTCTCCACCATAAAATCGGATGATGGTTTTTATACCGTAAACATGCCCGGGCCATTGTTTAAAATAAAGGATGAATACCAGCGCCTGGACAGAAGACAGTATTCCGACATGAGCAATGGAAGTTACTACATGGTTACACGGGTAAAAACATTTGCTGCTTTTTTAGGACAAACAGAAGCGCAGATCATGAAAAATATCGACAGCCTGTTGTATGAATATGTGCCCGGAAAGATCCTTAAAAAAATAGTGATCAAAAAAAATGGATACAATGGATTTGACATTACCAATAAAACAAGAAGGGGTGATCTTCAGCGATACAATATTTTTATTACTCCTTTTGAAATATTAATATTTAAAATGAGTGGAAAGGAAGATTATGTGGATGGCAAGGAAGCCTCCCAATTTTTCTCTTCGCTGCAACTCAAAGAAAGTAGCACGGCCAATAATATTTTCACACCTGCCCAGGGAGGTTTTTCGGTGAAGTTTCCACGGGTGCCGGATGAAAATTTAAATTCCAATACCAGGGATGGAATAAACCGCTGGGAATACGAAGCAGTAGATACTGCCTCCGGTGACGCTTACCTTATTTTTAAAAAAAGCGTTTATAATTTTAAGTTCCTGGAAGAAGATTCATTTGACCTGAAACTGATTGAAGAATCATTTCGTGCGCCGGAATATTTTGATAAGCAAATTTATCGGAAGCTGAGTACCAGTTTGGGTTATCCTTGTCTCGAAGTAAAGGAAAAAATGAAAAACGGCAACACGGTAACGGCCAGGTATATCATCGCGGGCGCGCACTATTATTGTCTTGCGGTCAGCAGCAAAAATACCGGTAAAGATTTTAGTGATTACTTTAACTCATTTAAGCTGACTCCATATTGGTATCCCACAAAAAATCAATACGTGGATACCTTCCTTCATTTTTCCGTTACAACTCCTGTGGCGCCTGACCTGGATGAATCTTACCGCGCCAAACTGGAAAAAGTTACAGCGGAGGTTGCCAACAGCAATAACTATTCAAACTATAACAGCTACTGGCCCAAAAGTAAAAATGCTCTTTTTACCAGCGATTCGACAGGCGAAACAATTGGTGTTAGCGTACAGCAATATCCAAAATATTATTCGGTGAAAGACTCTGTCAATTTTTGGAAAGGTGAACTGGAAGATTATTACAATGAAGACGATTTGGTACTTTATAAAAAAGATTCCTTTACGCTTAAGAACGGTGTGACAGGTTTTAAATTTTATTTAAGGGATACCGGCTCGTCCAGGACGATCAACCGGATGATCCTGCAAAAAGACAACTACCTGTTTAGCCTGGTAACTATCGGCGATACACTTACACAACGAAATAATTTTACGGACCAGTTCTTTTCAAGTTTCGTACCGGAAGAAAAAAAATTAGGAAAAAATATTTTCATCAATAAACTGGATAGTTTTTTTGCCGACCTGTTTAGTAAGGACAGCATCACACATACCAGGGCACAGCAAACCATCAGCAATATTTATTATGGCGAAAAAGGAGCACCCAGAATTATTTCTGCTATCAATGCCCTTAAACCCGGTAAAGATTATATTGACAGCAAGACAAAACTCATCGCTGAACTTGGCTATATAAAAGATACGACCAAAAGAATAGTAGTTGACATGTTGAAAGACATATACGATAAAGCAGGCGATACCAGTATTTTTCAAAATGAAGTAATAAAGGCATTGGCAAGACATAAGACGGGCAAAGCCATTAAATTGTTCAAACAATTGGTTCTGCAGGACCCACCGTTCTTTGATAACAATTATGATTATACCGGCATATTTAATAACCTGGGCGATTCGATGGAACTAGCTGTCAGCTTGTATCCTGAACTGCTCCAACTTGCAACGGTGGATGATTATAAAAAGCCTGTGCTATCGCTGTTGGTAAAGTTGGTAGATAGTGGCTACATAAAAGATAAGCAGTTTGAAGACTATTTTAACAAGATCTATTTCGATGCCAAAATAGAATTGAAGAAGCAACAGGGAAAAGATGAAAAGAAAATAGATGATGAAAAAGATAAGGACAATGAAGAGGATGTTGTACGGAACTACAACAATATTGAAGATAAAAATGAAATGAATGATTACGCCGTTTTAATGATGCCTTTTTATGACAAGAATAACAACGTGCCTAAGTTTTTTAATAAACTGTTGCGTACAAAAGATGACCTGGTAAGATTTAATACAACGATCCTGTTGCTGCGCAATAACAAGCCGGTTGAAGACAGCATCCTGCTTTGGTTTGCCGAAAAAGATAAGTGGAGAGGGAAACTGTACAGCAGCCTGGAAGAAATCAAAACGCCGGAAAAATTTCCCGCCAGGTACAAAACACAACTTGATATAGCCAGGAGTTTCCTGGTGGCAGACAAGGACCTTAACAAAATAGATTCTATCGTTTTCATCAGTAAACAGCGCGCCTCTTACCGCGGTAAAAAAGGGTTTGTATATTTTTTCAAATACCGGGTTAAAAAAGAAGATGACTGGAAGATCGGCCTGAGTGGCTTGCAGCCAGAAAATGTAAAAGAGGTCAGCAGTGATAACACATTGGCAGTGATGACAGATAAAAAAGTAAAATGGGATGTCCCACAGGATGAACAATTTCAGCAACAGTTGAAACGTGTATTGTTTGGTTTGCACAAAAGCGCCCATAACTTTTTTGAAGGAAATAATAATTACCGCTTTGCAAGAGGCGCGGATTACGAGGAAAGATAGCGGTGAGGCTCGATAACCCGGCCTTGTTGAATTTGAATGATTATAATACCGTTGAAAATTTTGAGTTCAACAATTTTGAATATTTTAAACCTGAAGGATGCTAACTTACAATATTCAATTAGCAGGCTACCCATACGAAAAGTATGATGAAAAAGGCGAGACAAATGGCAATGATTTTATTGCTGTATTTGAAACGTTTCCCTGGCTTGAACAACTTGATAGCTACGACCAGATAAGGGCGGGCTGTTCTGCAACCATCACATTAAATTCCGCAGCTCATAATAAAAGTTGTTGGATCTCAATTGCTGGTGACAGAAAGAAATACTTATACCTTATTGGCTATGTTTATTTAAAATTAAAAAAGGGGCTTTTTGGTTTTGGAAAAGAAAAAATTGTTAAGTGGGTTGACATTTATGAAACAACAGATAAGGACAAAATAAAATCTTTGATCAAATTATTTTCGGACGAAGGATTCGACCAATTCAGCACAGAACTTAACATGCTCAAAAAGTACGATTCGATGGAAGCCTATGTACCAATTACATGAGAAATGCAATCCCTACCTTATTAATAAAACGAGTGTAAAATAAACATCGCATGGCCTTGCTGGACAAATAAAAAACTATCAGTGTCCCGCCTTTTAACCCTCTACCTCCCCCAACCCCTTCCCCGGGATAGCCGCTATCAACTTTTTAGTGTAATCATTTTCCGGAGAAAAATATATCCTGTCAGATGGCCCCTCTTCGATGATCTTCCCTTTGTTCATCACCATTATCCTGTCACTTATAAAACGAACCACAGACAAGTCATGTGAAATAAATATAGCAGTAAACCCAAACTCTTTTTTGAGATCATTTAATAGGTTCAACACCTGCGCCTGCACACTAACATCCAATGCACTCACGCTTTCATCAAATATTAAAAACGAGGGATTTAATGCCAACGCCCTTGCAATACATATCCTTTGACGTTGCCCGCCGCTAAACTGGTGTGGATAACGGTTGAAATGCTCGGGCAATAGATTTACTTTTTCCAGCAATTCAATCACTTTGTCTTTGCGGGCGATGTTAGTATTCAAAATTCCGTGCACTTCCATTGGTTCGCGGATTGCCGCCCCAATTGTAAGTCTTGGATTTAAAGAGCCGTAAGGATCCTGGAAAACTATTTGAAGATCTTTACGAACTGGTTGCATGGCGGTTTTTGACAAACTGGCCAGGTCGGTCCCATTCAAAATAATATTGCCTGATGTGGCAGGTATTAATTGTAAGATGGCTCTTCCCAACGAAGTTTTGCCGCACCCACTTTCGCCAACCAATCCAACCGTCTCACCTTTACGGACTATAAAGCTCACATCATCCACGGCTTTAAAAGCTGGCTTTGGCTTACCGAATAATGACCTTTTAGGATTAAAAAAAACTTTCAAATTCTTTACTTCCAGTACCGGATGGGCTTCGGCTTTTGCCTTATCAATTCCAGGCTCACCGGTGACTGAAATAATTTTTCCCGGCGACAAGGATATTTTCCCTTCGCGATTGTCAGAAATACTACCAGGAGACAGAGGCGTTAAAAAATCACTAACCACCGGAAGCCGCTCCCCTCTTTGATGCATTGATGGCCTGCAAGCCATCAACGCTTTCGTGTATGGATGTTGTGGATTTTGCAACACATCCTTTGTAAGTCCTTGCTCCGCGATCTCACCTTTGTACAATACAATTACCTTGTCTGCAATATCCGCCACCAGGCCAAGGTCATGCGTAATTAAAATAACGCCCATACCCAATTGCAGTTGCAAGTCTTTTAAAAGATCCAAAATAGCTTTTTGAACGGTTACATCAAGCGCTGTGGTAGGCTCATCGGCAATCAATAAAGATGGGTTGCAACTGATGGCCATCGCGATCATTACCCGTTGCTTTTGCCCACCGCTTAATTCATGCGGATAGCGGTTGATCATCCCGGCAGGATCAGGCAATTTTACTTTTTCAAATAAAGCAATTGCTTTTTCCCTGGCTGCCGCAGGGGATAATTCCTGGTGCAATTGTATCGATTCCATTACCTGGTAACCACAAGTAAAGACCGGGTTCAAGGAAGTCATAGGTTCTTGGAAGATCATGGCGATATCTTTTCCACGTATCTTACTAATCTCCTTTTCAGAGATTTGTTGAAGATCGGATATGCCATTATTATTGGTATTAAAAAGAAAGCTTCCTGTTACCTGCGCCTGTTTTGGCAGTAGTTGCATCAGTGCTAAAGAAGTGACTGATTTGCCAGAACCTGATTCGCCTACAAGGGCAACTACCTCTCCAGCTGCAACAGTAAATGAGATGTCTTTGACGGCCGATAAAAAATTATTGTCCGATTTAAAATCAACTGATAAATGATGTACTGCTAACAACGGCTCGCTCATGGTAGTTAAAATTAGGGAATAAAATTAACCCGTCATGATGAGCCAGTTGCCTTGATATAAAATGTGCAACGCCCCACAATTATCACTTGGAGGGATTGGCGCAATAAACTATTTTTATAAAGTGATGACAATAAGCGATCTAATTTTAACCGGGTTAAGTAAATGAATATATGGTGCAGAAAAAAATTTTTTCTTTATTGAGCTTTGTGGCTTTTTGCCTGCCTGTATTATTACCTGCGCAACATTCGGGTCATCATATGACGGACCCCCAAACTACCGTTCAGGGAATAGATCCCCAACCCTTGCTCGCACAGGCTATCCGCCTGAGGGAGGCCCTGACTTTTCTTGGCAGCGCCTTGTCAGCAGAGGATGGGAAGCGTTTGTCGGCCTTACAGCAAAAGCCACTAACTGTAAAAGTAGTAACGGATATCCAGGATATTCTTGATCCTTATTGCCTGGCTTTTATAAATATAAATCCCGAATCCCGCGTAAAAATTGCCCGGGGCCCCGCGAAAGCAAAGCTGGTGCAAGATGGCTGGGTTAGTTTTTTAGTGAAAATAAACAATAACGCGGGCGTAACTGCACAACTGCAGGTTGAAAGTCCGAATGCTGCTCCTTCTTTATATGTGTCTTCTTTTGAGGCGCGTGTAAACGAAAAAAAAATGCTTACGCCCGGGCAGGTTGCCAACCGTTTTCTTGAGCTGGAGATGTACCGGGGCCGGCCCTTGCTTCCAAACCTTTCCGGCTTAAAACTGGAATATGCAGTACTGCAGGTTTATTGCAAGGACGCCGGTCAGCGGGAGGCTGAGATCGGTTTTAATATCGGGCAGGGTACACAGGATATTGGCTTTCGCAATTCGGTCAGTGTGCTCTTTAACAGTGTTGCTTCGGTGAAAGTAACCTTACACATAAAGGACGATGACGGCACGCCCTCCATGGCTTCCTTTCTTATAACAGACGGCATCGAGCATATCCTTGACGATAGTGTCAACACGATATCAAAAACAGATTTTCGCCTGGTGGCGGCACAAAAGGAATACCAGGCATTCGCCGATCCTTCGTATAAAGTGCCCGGCACTTTGGTTGGGATCTATCCTTTGCCATCAAGGCGGATAGCCGCTTATGATGAGTACCCGGATTTTTTCTTTCAGCCGCAGGTGTACCGAACCGACGGGGAGCATGTACAATTGCCACCGGGCAGGTACAAAGTAAGTTTTACCCGTGGGCCTGAATACATTCCTCAAAAAATGCAACTTCTCATTCCTGCGGGCGTGTCATCTTATGATGCGTCTTTTCAATTGAAAAGATGGATCAATATGGAAAAGCTGGGTTGGTACAGTGCCGACCACCATGTGCATGCGGCCGGCTGTAGCCATTATGAAAGTCCGGAAGAAGGCGTAAAGCCAATGGATATGTGGAGACAGGCGTTGGGTGAAAACCTAAATATAGCCGCAGTATTGGCCTGGGCGCCCAGCTGGTATCACCAGAAAACTTTTTTTACCGGGCACGATGATTCACTTTCCACACCAAAAAATATAATGCGGAACGATGTGGAGGTGTCAGGTTTTCCATCTTCACATGCCGGCCACATTGTATTGTTGAGGTTAACAGAAGATGATTACCCCGGAACGACAAAAATTGAAGACTGGCCAACCTGGACCTTACCAGTAATGAACTGGGCAAAGTCGCAGGATGCAGTCACTGGATATGCGCACTCCGGCTGGGGACTGGAACCCTTAGAACCAACTAAAGATTTGCCAAATTATGTGCTGCCGAAAATGGACGGTATTGGCGCCAATGAGTATATTGTTACGGTTACTAAAGGAGTAGTTGACTTCTACAGCGCAGGCGATACGCCGGCTCCATGGGAACTAAACATGTGGTATCATACACTCAATTGTGGCTTTACTACCAGGCTGAGCGGCGAAACAGATTTTCCCTGCATCTTTGATGAACGTGTGGGCCTGGCGCGTAGCTATTTTAAGCCTGACGGCATATTAAGTTATGATAGTTATGTGGCCGCGATCAAAAAGGGACGCAGCTATGTTTCTGATGGAAATTCGCATATCATTGATTTTGCCGTGAATGGACTGGAGGCAGGCACAAGAGACAGCAAACTGGCGCTGACCGGAAAGCAAACTGTAAAAATTACAGCCAGGGTTGCCGCCAACTTATCCGCGCAGCAGGATACAACGGGCGCGGCCATTGCCCAAAGTCCGTTAACAACACAACCATACTGGAATATCGAGCGGGCGCGTATCGGGATATCAAGAAAGGTGCAGGTAGAATTGATCGTAAATGGACAACCAGTAGACAGAACGACAATTGTTGCAGATGGTAACTGGAACGATGTAGCGTTCAATTACCCGGTTACCGTTTCTTCCTGGGTGGCGATAAGGGTGCTTCCAAGTTCGCATACCAACCCTGTTTTTATACAGGTGGATGGCAAACCAATTCAGGTACGCAGGAGTGCGGAATGGTGCCGGAAGGCAGTGGACCAGTGCTGGAAAATGAAGCAATCAAATATCAGCGCGGCCGAACGCGCAGCCGCCGAAACGGCATACGACCAGGCGCGTAAAGCATATGACGATATCATACGGGGATCAGCAAATGAGTGATACCGTTGCAACCGTCCATTAATAAATTGCCGCGTATATAGCTTCACTATCTGGCGAACATAACCAGTGTTTGCAAGAAAAAGCTGAAAACCTTTCCAGACAATGAATTGTGGAGATTTTTCTTGTTGAATATATTAATCTTAAACTAAAGAAATGGCCTAAAATAAAATACTAGTGAGCTGTTTAATAAAAGGCATTTAAGTGTGGCCACTGTTTGATCTGCTACACCAGTAAGCGGGTTAGCTGCCTTTCGTTGGTTCGGTTCCGATGAAATCGGAATTGAAAAAATGCGCAGCCTGTTTTTTCAAAGAAGCAAAAACAGCAGCGTTCCGGTTATCCG
>JBDSLD010000243.1:0-26844 GCA_039916545.1 Ferruginibacter sp. | reverse complement strand
GGAAGGCCTTGTTCCGGGAATTATTGCTACCAATGGTGGTGGTGCCCCAGGTACAGGCGCCAGTATCCTGATCAGGGGTGTCGGTTCAATCAACGCCAGCAGCACTCCGTTATATGTTTTAAATGGTAGTCCCTATGATGGTTCCATATCAGCTATTTCTACAGATGATATAGAGTCCGTGACGGTATTGAAAGATGCGGCGGCTGCAGCCTTGTATGGTTCAAGGGCGGCAAATGGCGTTATTATGATCACCACTAAAAAGGGAAGAAAAGGAAGAGGCGCAGTAACCGCCAGTCTTCGCCAGGGCTTTATGAGCCGCGGTATTCCTGAATATGATAAAGTAAATTCGCAGCAATACTATGAATTGTTCTGGGAAGCTTACCGCAATTCCTATATCAGCCAGGGAGACAATGCAACAGTGGCCGGCACAAAAGCATCTAATGTGCTTACCGGCACAAGTGGCCTGGTTTACAATGCTTACAATGTACCAGGCGCAACATTGATTGATCCAACTACAGGAAAATTAAATCCCAACGCAAAATTATTGTGGAACGAATCCTGGGAAGACAATCTTTTCCGCCAGGCTTCCCGTACAAATGCCAACATCAATTTTTCCGGTGCCAGTGAAACGAGTGATTATTATTTATCAGTCGGTTACCTGAATGAAGAAGGTATCGTTAAAAATTCCGGTTACAAACGTTATAATGCACGCCTCAATGTAAATGTTACCCCAACAAAATGGTTTGCGGCCGGAGTTAATATAGATGGCGCGATTGCGGAAAGAAAGGATGTACCCAGCGGTGGAACTGCTACTACCAACCCTTTCTATTATACACGCCAGATGGGCCCTATTTACCCGGTATTTCAACATGACCCAACAACTGGTGCATTTGTTGACAGTCTGGGCGAGCACAAATTAGATTGGGGTGTACCTGAGCAAATGGGTACAAGGCCTTATGCGGGAAGATCAAACCTGGTTGGATCCCTTGCTTTGGATGATCGCTCCAGGGACATTTTCAATGGTAATGCCAATACTTATGCGGAGATCAAATTCCTGCAGGATTTCTCTTTCAGGGCAACACTCGGTATAAATTACCTGACTAACGCGATTACCGAATATCAAAATAACCAATATGGTGATGCAGCTCCAACCGTGCCGGGTGGTTCAAACGGTGGCCGTTCTACCAAGACTTCAGATCAGCAAATGTCATTAACCGGTAATGAAGTATTATCCTGGAAAAAATCAATGGGTAGCCATAATGTGAGAGTGTTAGCAGGTCACGAAAATTATAAATATAGATATACTTACCTGTCGGCAAATTCCGGTGGCTTCCTGTTCCCTGGTCAATCTGAACTGGATAATGGTACACAGCCTTTTGAACCGGCCAGTTCTTATGTTGACAATCACCGCATTGAAAGTTATTTCGGCAATGTTAACTACGATTTTGACCAAAAATATTTGGTTTCAGGAAGTTATCGTACAGATGGATCATCCAGGTTCAGGGATTCTGTACGGTGGGGTAATTTTTATTCAGTAGGACTTGGTTGGAGAGTATCGCAGGAAAAGTTCCTGAAAAATGTTAGCTGGTTAAACGAACTAAAATTCAGGGCCAGCTATGGTGAGCAGGGAAATGAAAATATCGGATTATTTTATCCATACCGTAGTTATTATTATGCCAATGCAAATGGTACTTATTCAGCACCTACCAGGCCGGCTAATTCTGACCTGTTATGGGAAAAAAATAAAACTACCAATGTAGGTGTCGACTTTGCTGTTTTCAAGAATCGCCTTACCGGTACTGTTGAATGGTTTAACAGGGTTTCTGATAATTTATTATTCGATGTGCCTTTACCTCCGTCAACAGGTTTTGCAACTGTTTACCAGAATATCGGTTCAATGAAAAACTATGGTATTGAGTTGCAGTTAGGTTATAATGTTATCAATTCCAGGAATTTTAACTGGAGAGTGGATCTAAACCTTACAAGTTTTAAAAACAGGATCACCGAACTTCCTCCAAAGCAACAGGAGAAAGGTATTGTAAACGGTACCAAGAAATGGCTGGTTGGGCATAGTATTTTTGATTTTTGGTTGCCAGAGTTTGCTGGTGTAGATGCTTCCAATGGAGATGCATTATATTATAAAGATGTGCTGGATGCTGCAGGAAAACCAACATCAAGAGTGCTAACCAATTTGTACAACCAGGCCTCTTTCTATTTTCACGGCTCCGCATTACCTGATATCTCGGGCGGTATTACCAATTCGTTTAATTATAAAGGATTCGACCTGTCTTTCCTGCTCACCTTTTCTTACGGTGGCCAGTTTTATGATGGCAACTACGCTTCGATCATGCACCGCGGATCTGCTGGTTTTGCTTTCCAGACTGATATCCTGGACAGATGGCAGAAACCCGGCGATGTGACCAACGTTCCAAGATTGCAAAATGCGATCGCCAACCAGGAAGGCCCTTCATCAAGATGGCTGGTTGACGGATCATGGCTGAATATCAAAAATGTAACCTTGAGTTATACCTTGCCTAAAACTATCGCCGGCCGCTTACACATGAGTGGGTTGCAGGTATTCGGCAATGTTGACAACGCCTGGTTGTTTACCGCAAAAAAAGGAATGGATCCTCAGCGTGAATTCAATGGAACTGCCGATGCCACCTATACACCTTTCAGAACTGTAAATGTTGGATTTACTATTAACCTGTAATAACTCATAAATAGATAATTATGAAAAAAATAATATTATACATTACACCTTTTATCCTACTCTTAGCCATTGGGTGTAAAAAGGATTACCTGGAAACCACCCCCTCTAATGGAGTAACCGAACAGGAGATATTCAGTAAATTAAATACGGTCTATGCAGCTTTGGATGGCGTAGTCAAGGAACAATTTGCTTTTGGTATCGGGGCCAGTGAAGGCCATGATAATTATGGACAGAAATCATTTGACCTACAGAATGACCTGATAGGAAATGACATGGTAGTACATAGCCAGGGCTACGGGTGGTATAATTCAGATTATAGTTTGTCTGAATGGGGCCGCGCACAGGATGGTCGTCAATCTGACAACGCCTGGTATTTTTATTTTGATATCATCAAGCAGACAAACAGCATTATCAACAATATTGACAATGTAAAAGACGCTTCCGAAGATCAAAAGCAATCAGTTAAAGGACAGGCCCTCGGCCTGCGCGCATATGCTTATTTTTACCTGATCAATTATTTCCAGCAAACTTATAAAGGAAATGAAAGCAAACCCGGTGTGCCAATCTATACTGCGGTTTCAACAGAAGGAAAAGCGAGGGGGACAGTACAGGATGTTTACACGCAAATAATAGCTGATCTTACTTTAGCCGAGACCTTGTTAACCGGTAAAACCCGCACGTCAAAAGCGAATGTTGATGTAACAGTAGTGCAGGGTTTTCGTGCCCGTACGGCGTTAATCATGGAGGACTGGCCGGTAGCAGCTGCATATGCTGCAAAGGCACGCGCTGGTTATACATTAATGAGCCCGGCGCAATACACCGCATTTTCCGCTTTTTCATCCGTAACCAATGCGGAATGGATCTGGGGCTCGATTATCCCTGAAGACCAGGCTACAATTTATGCTTCCTTCTTTTCTCATATAGATATCCGCACGGGTGGTTACGCCGCTTTAGGTGGACAGAAAAAAATTACCAAGTTCTTGTACGATCAAATTGCAGCAGGTGATATCAGGAAAACGGTCTTTAAAACTCCAGGTACCGGTACTACATCAAACCCTGAGTACAACCAGTTAAAACACCAGGTACCTGTAGCGGGAAAATGGGCTGCGGATTATCTTTATATGCGTGCATCAGAAATGTACCTGATCGAAGCCGAAGGATTGGCAAGACAAGGACAGGACGGCCCCGCCCGCACGGCATTGGAAACGGTGATCCAGGCAAGATACCCTGCTTACAGTGCAGCACCTTTCAGCGGTGCTGGTTTAGTAAGTGAAATACTGTTGCAAAGAAGGATCGAATTGTGGGGTGAAGGATTCTCTTTAATGGATATCAAACGTTTGAATCAGGGCTTAAACCGGCCAACCGGCTTAGGCAACCACGGCTCTCCAAGCTTTGATCCGGGTGTATATACAACCGGCCCGGCAGACGCCAGGTTCCTGATGAGGGTTCCACAAAGAGAATTGGATAATAATACCAATATGACCCCTGCAGATCAAAATCCTTAACCCAGTATCTAACCAATAAATTATTGAAGTATGAAGAAATTCTTTAAATATACATTTATAGCGGTATCAGGCCTCGGGCTTGTTTCTATCGTTTCATGTAAAAAAAATAACCTGGTCGTTGACAAAGAGGTAATCGCTCCGGCTTATGCAAAATTTAATACGGTAAAAGATGCAGATACAATCGGTACCTATTATATCAAAAGTGACAATACTCCTTTTAAATTGCCGGTTGGGGTAACCAATGTATCAGGCGCCGACCGTACCATCCAGTTTACTTACACCGGTACCGCGGCAGCAGGAACCCAGTACACAGCCCCGGCCTCAATTGTGATCAAGGCTGGTCAAACACTGGACTCACTTACGATCTCAGGTTTGTTTGCTGGTTACTCCAGTTCTACAAGAAAGGATACGCTGATCATCTCTATTTCAGGAGGTGATGTACCTGCGAGTGCCTACAAGGGTGTCTACAGGCTTGTGTTGCGCAAATATTGCACAGTCGTTTTACCTGATTTTTATGGAGATTATATGAACACAAAAGATGGTACTTATGGCCCTTACTTTACAAATATAGTTGCCGGCAGTGCTGTTTCAACAGGTCCAACTTCAGGATCGATCAATGTAACCAATGTGTGGGATTACTATGGTGTTTTACAGGACATGAACAGTGGCGCGCCTTTGCCATCTATAACTATAAACCTCGATTGGGCAGATCCTGCTAATTTCAAAGTAACGATTCCTGATCAAAAGTTTGTAACTGACGACGACATCTGGATCAAGCCGGCCACAACTATCGGTTCTTTCTCCTCCTGCGATCAAACATTTACATTACGGTACACCTTATATTACAAATCTACCGGGCTCAACTATTATGCTAACCAGGTTACGATCGTTACCAGGTAAAATTGGTTGTTTCTCAAACTGGTAAAATATCAACTAATCAATAAAAAAGCAGTCATTTATGGCTGCTTTTTTTATTGATCCTGATCTTATGCATCAAATCCACCTTTTTCTGTCATATCCAATACAAGCAATTCCGGCATAAAATCATTGCTCTTTAAAATGGTTTTTCCGCTGAATAAATTGAAATCTCTAAAGGCCGGTCAGTTATATTGCGATATGCCAGTATGCAACTTTTGTAAAAATTGCAGTTCAATTTTGAAGAGAAATAGTTAAGCTCCTGCTTTTATTTGATAACTTCTGCGAGTTTCATTTCCAGGCTATTTCCTCTCAGATCGCTTCCAATGATCTTTCCTGCGGGATCAATCAACACATTGTAAGGTATTCCGTTAAACCCATATAAACTGACTGCGGCACTGTTCCATTCTTTCAGGTCACTTATGTGGTACCAGGTTAATTTGTCATCTGCAATTGCTTTCACCCAGGACTCCTTATTCCTGTCAAGTGAGACACCCAGCACAGTAAAATTTTTATCTTTATAAGCATTGTATTGCTTTACAACATTAGGATTTTCCTGCCTGCACGGGCCGCACCAACTCGCCCAGAAATCAATCAGCACATACTTCCCCCTCAGCATACTCAGCGCAAAAGGTTTATCATTTGTATCCGGCATTTTTATATCGGGCGCTATTCCACCTTCATGTGGCGTAGCATTGTATTGAGCTATCACCTGGCTGTATTGTGCCACCATCGTTGCAACGGCCTGGTTACCAGGGAAACGTTTTACCAGGCCGGCAACCGGTTTCTCCAGTTTTTCCGGTGCTATACTTTGGGCATATCCCAAACTAAACATTGCCATCACGGCGTTGCTTGTGGTGTCCAGGTAATGAAGAATGAAATTTTTATAGCTATCTTCCTTCTCAGCAAGATCCTTCTTCATTACACTATACAAACTATCAGTCTCAGCACCGCTTTTATATTGTTGCAAGAGAGACGTTTTCTCTTCCAGCACCTTTCTTTGCGTATCTAAAGAACCAATAAATTTTCTTAGCAGGCTATTAGCAGGGGAATTAAATATGGTGGTCTGCAATGATAGGTTGTTGTAATCCGCTGAAAAAGAGATATTGGCTTTGTCATTGATAAAAATGAATGGTGCTTCATCCTTTTCCAGGCGCAGGCGATAGATGCCTTCTTCAGGCGCAAGCGCTGTCAAGATAAATTTTCCTTTTTTGATTTCTGCCGTATCCAACACTACCGGATCCTTCTGGCTAAAATATAGTTCTTCCAAATAAATGTGCTGGTCAGGTACATTCTTTAACTCACCCGAAACGGTAAACGACCCTTTCTGTTTGTCGTTGTTACAGGAAAACAACACAACGCTGCTCATCACTATTGCAAAAAACTTGATCATCTGGTTCATTAATTTAATTTTTCGGCTAACAATTTATTGACTACCTGCATATCCGCTTTTCCTTTGCTTAGTTTTTTCACTTCACCCGCAAATAAGCCGATCAACCCTTTCTTACCACTTTGATATTCTTTTACCTTATCAGGCATTTTAGCAATTACATCATCCACCCATGCGGCGACAGAACCACTGTCACTTTCCTGGATCAGGTTTAATTCAGTCGCAATTTGCAGCGGATCCTTTTGCGGTGCTATCAGCAGGGCCATCAATATCCTGGTGGACGCAATATTAAAATTTACTTTACCATCATCTACCAAACGGATAAGGGAGGCTATTTGCGCCGGCGCCAAAGGAAATTCCTCCAGCTCGATGGCGTGATCGTTCAGGTATGATTTTACCGGGCCCATCAGCCAATTGACAGCAGCTTTGTAATTGGAAGTCTTAGCCACCAGCCCTTCGAAATAATTTACCAAAGATCTGTCGCTGCAAATAACCTGTGCATCGTATGCAGGTAATTGAAAAACATCTTTGTATTTCGCTTCCAGTTCCTCAGGTAAGGCGGGGAGAGCGTTTCGCACGTCTACCAGGAAGGCATCCGTTATATTAAACGGGGTAAGATCCGGATCGGCAAAATACCGGTAGTCATCCGCATCTTCCTTGCTGCGCAAAGAGAAGGTAATATTATTGTCGGCGTCAAAACTTCTCGTTTCCTGGATAACCGCCGCGCCGCTTTCGATAATATCCACTAACCTGTCCGCCTCCAGGTCGATTGCTTTTTTTACGTTGCGGATACTATTCAGGTTCTTTACTTCTACCCTGGTGCCTAATTTTTTATCGCCTTTCAGGCGAATTGAAATATTGGCATCGCAGCGCATACTTCCTTCCTCCATATTTCCATCGCAAATATCCAACCAGCGGACCAGCCGCCTTAATTCTGTAACATAAGCAAATGCTTCTTCGCTACTATGCAGGTCGGGCTCGCTCACTATTTCCAATAAAGGCACACCGGCCCGGTTGAGGTCGATCGCTGTATAATTTTCATCTACGTCATGCAGGCTTTTACCAGCGTCTTCTTCAATATGGATGCGATTGAGTTTGATATCGCGGTACCCATCGTTCACTTTTATTTTAACAATACCTTTTTTACAAATGGGCGTTGTGTGCTGACTTACCTGGTAACCTTTGGGCAAATCCGGATAGAAATAATTTTTGCGCGCAAAGTAATTTTCCTGCTCAATTTCACAATGTAGCGCGAGCCCTAATTTAACGGCAAATTCAATGGCTTTTTTGTTCATCCGGGGCAGCGTGCCAGGGTGGGCCAGGGTTATCGGGCTGATATGTGTATTAGGTGCCGCGCCAAATGCAGCGCTGTCCCCACAAAAAAGTTTGCTTTTTGTAAGGAGCTGGGCATGCACTTCCAGGCCAATCACTATTTCATATTTATCATTTTTTATCACGGATGCAAAGATAGGAAAAGGATTAAGGTTTACCGTTCAGGCAGGGTGACTTAAACCATCCCAATGTAAAAAGCCATCAGCTAACAGTAAAGTACTATTTGCTAATGGCCCTGATTTTCTGGCTATACCTATAAATTTGCTGTCTTGAGCTTTTTTGGAAATTTTACTTCAAAAGTCATTTCCGTGCCATTGCGTTTTGCTTTGATGGTGTAAGCAGATTTTGTTTCTGAAGGCATCAATTGTTCACGGGCATCATCTGTATTTTCAATTTTTTCGCCCCCGATCTCGGTTATGATATCATCTTTTTTCAATCCCGCCTTTTCAGCAGCAGAACCTTCTTCCACGTCAATTACTTTTACATTGCCTCCTTCTTCGGTATCCTGGATCTTTAATCCCAGTCTTTTTTGCCGGGCAAAGGTATTGTCCAACTGGAGATATGAATTTATATCGTAAGCCGGTGCGAGCGGATCAAGGTTATTTAATCCTTCCCCGTCATAGATATCCACGTTGGGCACACCTGAAATTTTAGGGATAGAGAAAGATTTTAGTTTTCCACGGGGAAAGGAGTAAGCATATGCCAGGGATTTTGATTTCCTTTGTCCCAAAGTAGCTTTAACGCTGCTTTCTTTCCCATTTCTTAGATAGGTTATATTCACAACTTCTTTCGGCTTTTTAGCAGTAACTACTTCAGATAAATTGTCTCCATCGGTAATTACGTCGTCACCCACTTTTACAATGATGTCGTCTTTTTGCAAACCAGCTTTTTCAGCAGCACTTTCTTTTATTACTTCAGTGATCTTCGCACCCTCTGTTACTTTTTCAGTTGTTACGCCCAGGAAGGGTTTGATCTCTTCCTTGCCATTGTTCCATTGTCCGGTGTAACCGGCAAAAGGCGTAAAGTTAAAATTCATCGATCCGTTGCCATCCCGGATGATTATTTTCCGGTTATTGATAGAAACCTGGTCATCCTTAAATTCCTCCAATGGCTTACCATTAACTGTTATTTTATCTCCATTGATCTCTACTTTTAAATTCAGGTCTTTTCCTCTTTTATTGCGGATTACAATTTCCTGCGTTTCTTTTTTTACGATCTTCTCATTCGTTTTATTTTTTTCGATCTTGCCGCTGCCTTTCTTTGCGGTATCATCATCCTGCGCTTTAAGGGAAAAAGGCAGGCTGATCAAGGCTACGGCTCCCAGGACCAATAATAATTTTTTCATGATATTTTTTTGATGTACGAAGTTTTTAGTAGATCAAAAATAAAGGTATTTGTGGAATTACGAAATCTTTCGCATACTTTTTTTTGGCTTTAACAAAACTTTTATGTTGAGTTGCGAGTAAATTTTTTAACGTAAAGAATCAAAGGAGCAAAGTCGCAAAAGTTTGGAGGTGGATTTTTTGGTTTCACGAGATGCTCAAAGAACGAATACGCAAAGTGTTGCTGTTTAATAAAATAATTTTGTTTGATTCCTGGCCATACTTGCAAGAGTGATTAAGTAGTGTTTGCAAGAAAACGCTGAAAACCTTTACAGACAATGGATTGTGGAGATTTTTCCTGTTGAATATTATTAATCTGAAACTAAAGAAATGGCCTAAAATAAAATATCGCTGATCTGTTTAATAAAAGGCATTTAAGTGTGGCCACTGTTTGATCATCTACACCAGTAAGCGGGTTAGCTGCCTTTCGTTGGTTCGGTTTCGATGAAATCGGAATTGAAAAAATGCGCAGCCTGTTTTTTCAAAGAAGCAAAAACAGCAGCGTTCCGGTTATCCGCCAGCTGGCGGACCGGCTGCGGAGGCAAAAGTAGAGCGTTGACAGGTAGTTGGTGAAGTGAAGATTTGGATTAGAAAATATTCTAAAACCCTTACCAGCTATTAATACCAGCGTTTTCTTGCAGACACTAAGTATTTGCATGAATTTTCTTCGCTCCTCTGCGCCTTTGCGTGAAATTCTTTCTGTGAAATCAAATGAGCTCTGCAATGTGCTTGTGTATATTCAATGCAATTTTATCCGTAGGTACATCATTGTCATCTTCCCCGAACGGATCTTCAATTTCCTCCGCAATCAGTTCAAGGCTCGCCAGTACATAAAATATAAAAGCCACCACAGGGATCACATAATAACCAAGGTTAAAAACATACCCAAAAGGCAGCGTCATCACATAAAAGAAAATGAATTTTTTGATAAACACGCTATATGAATAGGGGATGGGCGTATTCTTTATTCGTTCACACGCGCCACAGATATCGGTGAATGATTGCAGTTCCGCATTTAAAACTATAAGCTGGTCGCCATTAATTTTTTGTTCTTTATATAATTGCTGGATATGCCTGAACATCAGGAGCGATACCTGGTTCGGAATATGTTTTTCTTTATCGATCTGTTTAAAGATCGGGTGATGGGCGTCTTCTTCAAATAAGGCAATCCTTGTCTTTTCCGACCTGAGGTGGTTGTGCAAGGCGTAAGCATACGCAGGGATTATTTTTCTAAAAAAGGTCCGTTGTTCCTTATCCGCGTCCGGGAGCATGACAGATAGCTTGATGGCCAGGTTTCGGCTATTGTTTACCAGCGAGCCCCAAAGTTTCCTTCCTTCCCACCAACGGTCATAGGCAGTATTGGTACGAAACACCAGTAGCATAGAAATGGCAAAACCCAGGAGCGTATGCATCACCGGGATATTTTTGACATGGCTTGTCTCACCCAGTTTGAAAAACTCTATTTCCAAAAAAGCTATTATCCATGAATAAACGCAGATGCCAATGATAAGTGGAAATAATTTACGGAAGGTATCCGCTTTATGAAAACGAAAAATAAATGTGAACCACTCTCTTGGATTATAGCTGATCATAGAAATGTTATTTATCGAATGGGTTGATGGCACGAAAGACTTTTATGGGGCAATCATCTTCCATGTCATCTTTTAAAAATTGCATACCTATTTTTCGCAGCACACTGATAGAGCCGGTATTTTCTGCATGCGCCCTGCCGATCACCTCCTTTAGATGCAGCTTGCTAAAGCCATGATCCAATACGTGTTTAGCCGCTTCCGTTGCATACCCGTTGCCCCAGGCAGATTTATGGAAACGGTATCCCAGGTCGGTTTCGCCCGTGTCTTTTAAATATTTTAAGCCGCACCAGCCAATAAATGCATTGTTGTCAAGCTTGTGCACCGCCCAGCGGCCCAGGTTATCCTGGTATTGCGGCAAAATAATATCAATAATGATTTGCGTCGCCTGCTCATCACTTTGCAAAGTAGGCTCATGTATGTACTTCACAACTTCCGGGTCGCTGTTGAGCTGGTGGATCAGCCCCGCGTCCGCTTCAGTGAACCGGCGCAGTAATAAGCGAGGTGTTTCCAAAATGACATGCATATATGCCAGGAATAGTATTAAGAATTGAGTATTGAAAATTGAATAGTAAGTATTAAGGAGAAAATTATTTCCCTTACTCCAGCTTACAATAGGGACCTTACCTTGTCGATCACAGCTTGTAAATTACCAATTTCCTGTCCGCCTGCCGTTGCCATATTCGCCTGTCCGCCGCCGCCACCTTTTATCAGGCTGGCAATATGCTCTTTTATAATTTTTGCCGCGTCTAATTTTTTTGCAGCTACAACCGTATCAGAAATGCCCAGTGCTACAAATGCCTTGCCGTCAATATTAGTACAAAGCACTACCACATGGTCGTGCAGGTGATTTTTAAGGTCTGCACATAATTTCTTCAAAGCATCGGCGTTCCCCACTTCAATGATCTCACCTACAAATGTTACATTGTCTATGATCTCATCTTTTTGTAACAATTCATTCCGGATACCAACCAATTGCCGGGCCTCCAAACCTTCAATTCTCTTTGACAACATACCGTTTTCCGCAGATAAATTCCCGATCGAACGCTGAATATCTTTCGGATTTTTAAGCAGGCCACGAATTGCATTCAACTCGTTAAAAACACCGTTGATATACTGTTCGGCCGCGTAACCACTAACGGCCTCGATCCGGCGAACACCAGCTGCTACCGCGGCTTCTGACTTTATTTTAAATATGCCCAATTCGCCGGTATTACCAACATGCGTGCCGCCGCACAATTCTATCGAATAAGCGGGATCAATAATAACCACTCTTACAATATCACCGTATTTCTCACCAAACAAAGCCATTGCACCCAAAGCGATCGCTTCATCTTTGTGCATGGAATTGATCACCACAGGAATATTCGCCCTTATTTTTTCATTCACCATTTTTTCCACCAGCGCGATCTCTTCATCCGTAGTTTTAGCAAAATGAGAAAAATCGAAACGAAGCTGCTCTTCATTTACAAGACTGCCTTTTTGGGCTACATGTTTGCCTAAAACATTGCGTAAAGCGGCATGCATTAAATGTGTTGCGCTATGGTGTAAAACAATGGCCCTTCTTCTATCCGCATCCACTTTGGCTATCACGGGGCCGTTAATGAATACAGGTAATTTATCCGCGTAATGTATGATCAGGTCATTCTCTTTTTTTGTATTTGTTATACTGATCAATTCATTTTCAAATTGGAGCGTACCTGTGTCGCCAACCTGTCCACCACTTTCAGCATAAAAAGGAGTGGTGTCAAGCACCAGTTGATAAAATTCTTTTGCCTTGGAAGAAACCTTGCGGTATTTTATAACAAGGGTTTCTGCTATCAATGAATCATATCCAACAAACTTATTGCTCCTGTTTTCCACCAGTTCCACCCAGTCTTCCGTATCTAATACCGCTGCCGAGCGACTACGGTTTTTTTGCAGTTGCATTTCTTGCAGAAAGCCATCTTCATCCACTGTCAAACTATTTTCAGCCGCGATCAGCGTGGTCAGATCTATCGGAAAGCCATAGGTATCATAGAGTTCAAAGGCTGTGCGGCCATCAATAATTTTTGTTGTTTGTGATTGGGTGATCGTCTCATCAATTCTTTTCAGGCCCTTATCCAGCGTTCGTAAAAATGCGTCTTCTTCTTCTTTAACAACTTTACCAACAAAATCAAGTTGTTGCGAAAGCTCCGGAAAAACATCTTCAAACTGTTTTGCCAGTAACGGCATCAACTGGTATAACAACGGCTGTTTATAATTGAGGTAAGAATAAAAATACCGTACTGCCCGTCTCAGGATCCTCCTGATTACATACCCTGCGCCGGTATTTGAAGGCAATTGCCCGTCGGTAATGGTAAAGGCAATTGCGCGGATATGGTCGGATAATACCCGGAAAGCAATATCCTGTTTGCTATCTGAATGGCCGTATTTTTTACCGGTTATTTTTTCAATCGCTTCAATGGTGCCGGTAAAGATATCTGTGTCGTAGTTGCTTTGTTTTCCCTGCAACACCCTTACTAATCGCTCAAAACCCATTCCCGTATCCACATGCTTTGCGGGCAATGGTTCCAGGCTGCCATCTTTTTTCCTGTTAAACTGGATGAATACATTGTTCCAGATCTCAATTACCTGCGGATGATCATTATTGACCAATTGACTGCCTGCTACCTGTTTTCTTTCTTCTTCATTTCTGCAGTCCACATGAATTTCTGTGCAGGGACCACAGGGGCCGGTGTCACCCATTTCCCAAAAATTATCTTTTTTGTTTCCCAGGATGATGCGGTCCTCAGCTACGTACTTTTTCCATTCCGTAAAAGCTTCTTCATCTCCCGGCAGCCCTTCTTTTTCATCTCCTTCAAATATGGTGATGTATAATTTATCCTTGTCAAGCTGGTACACTTCGGTAAGTAGTTCCCAGCTCCAGGCGATGGCTTCTTTTTTAAAATAATCTCCAAAACTCCAGTTACCCAGCATTTCAAACATGGTATGGTGATAGGTATCCACGCCTACTTCCTCCAGGTCGTTGTGTTTACCACTTACCCTCAAACATTTTTGTGTATCAGCTGCGCGATTATACGGTGCGGCTTTATTACCTAAAAAATAATCTTTAAACTGGTTCATCCCGGCATTTGTAAATAACAGGGTTGGATCATCCTTTAAGACGATTGGCGCGGATGGAACAATGGTGTGCCCTTTCGATCTGAAAAAATCAAGAAACTGCCGGCGTATTTCAAAAGACGATGATTGGTGCTGCATTTGAATGGTAAATTTTTTAGCAATTAGTATCGGATGCTATTTTGTTTTGGGTTGATTTTTGCTAAGTATCCGTCTATCTTTGCTCCGTCCTGGTATAAAAGTGGCGCAAAGGTAAAGAATTCAGTAGTACAAGGTTACCGCCTTTGCAGAGACTTCGGGAAAATTAAGCAGGTAAATTCAGGCAGTCGTCCAATCTACGTAAAATTACGTGTAATGGATATTAGCATTATATTTACTACTAAATCTAAATTCAGTAATCAGGAAAATTTGCAAAGCCCCGCTGGGGTTTGGGGGCTATGAAAAAAATAAAATATTTTTATAATACCAATACACTTCGTTATGAAAAATTAGTGACGCCCTTACGGGTTAAGTTGCTGGGTGTGTTCGGTTTTTTTTCTGCCTTATTGGTAAGCTCCGCGCTGGTGATCTGGGTATACACAAAGTTTATTCCACGTCCTACGGACCAGGAATCGAAAATACGGCTGGAACTAATGAAAGATAATTACAGCGTATTAAATGAAAAAGTGAAGGGGCTTCAGCAACAAATGGCCGAACTGGAAAAAAGAGACAATGAAGTATACAGGTCGATCTTTGAGGCCAACCCCTTACCGGATAGTGCCAGGGCAAAACTTTCGGAAAAGAAAAAGGAGGTGGATAAAGTGAATGTGATGAATGATGATATGCTGGCTAAAGAAATTGCGGGCTCTTTAAATAATATCAGTGCAAGGGTAGCATACCAGGTAAATAGTTATACTCAAATTGAGAAACTGATCAATAACCAGGAAAATAAGCTGGCAAGTATACCCGCCATACAACCGGTTAGTAATAAAGATCTTACCAGAATAGCGAGTGGATTTGGTTATAGGGTACACCCGATTTACGGCATCCCAAAAATGCATAACGGCCTGGATTTTACAGCCACCCAGGGCACGCCGATCTACGCAACCGGTGATGGCAGGGTAACTACCGCCGGCGTAGGAACTGGAACAGGTAACCATGTGATTATTAACCATGGTTACGGGTATGAAACGGTGTATATGCACATGGTACGGATAAAAGTACACGATGGCCAGGCGGTACAGCGGGGACAGGTAATTGGATGGGTAGGCAGTACGGGTGCCAGTACCGGGCCGCATTGTCATTATGAGGTCCATATTAATGGAAGACCGGTTGACCCTGTGTACTTTTTCTTTAACGACCTGAATGCAGAGCAATATGACCGGGTTCTTAAATTGGCTGCCACAGGCAGTGCTAAAAGTTTTGATTAACTTTAATGATGCCACAAACACAAATAGCATTTGATTTTGGCGATCTCCCGCCAAAACCTGAAGCGGAAAATACATTGGTTCCGCAAAAGCTGGTTGCGTCCCCCAAAGAGCCGGTAATTAAAAAATCTTCCGAAAATACACTGGTAAAGGAAAAGTCGGCAAGAGGCAGGAAAAGCACCAAAGAAATGAGTGCAGGTGTGGATCTGATAGAAGTGCCGGAAGATGCCATCCTTTACCAGAAAATGTATTATACGATTGGCAAGGTGGCGGACATGTTCAAGGTAAATCAATCCCTGATACGTTTATGGGAAAACGAATTTGACGTACTAAAGCCAAAGAAAAACGGCAAAGGTGATCGCCTCTTCCGGCCGGAAGATATAAAGAACATACACCTCATCTATCATTTGATGAGAGAAAGAAAATACACCATGGAAGGCGCGAAGGATTTTATTAAAAATAATAAGCGGGCAAAAGAAAAATTTGAAACCATTGAATCGCTGAAGAAATTAAAGGGATTCCTTGTCGAATTAAAAGCAAATCTTTAAAAGCCAATACAAAGGGTGGTGCTGGCCACGAAATCAAAACGCGTCGTAATTTATACCAGATCCTAAGTTTGGGTTTACAACTGATAAAATAAAGTCTGTGAGCTGCTATTGCTCCTGAAGTCAGTCACGCCCCTTAGTTTTCTTTGATATCATTATTAATAACGATCGTATTTGCTTCGCCGGAAAACTCAACGGCATTGTCTTCCAGCAATTTTTTTATTTGCAGGTTCACCGACTGCTTTAACGTATCAAATTCCACTAAAGGACCCGCGCTGGTAAAATATTCGGCAACAACGGTCGCCCCGTTTTTGCTGACGTCTTTTAAAAATACGGAGCTGGATGCCAGTTGTTCCCCCTTCTCTTCTAATATTTTTTTTACTTCAGCAATAATGATTTCTATTTTATCAACTGGTGTTTTGACAGAAAGCTCCAGCCTGATCTCTGCCCGCCGCTGTGTCCGCATACTCCAGTTATCTACGATAGAATCAACCATTTGCTTATTGGGCATCGTCACCAACGTTTTATCGCCTGTTAATATTCTCGTGCTACGCAGGCCAATTTTTTCTACCCGCCCGCTAATGTTATTTACTTTAACGGTGTCCCCGGCAAAAAACGGTTTATCAAAAAATATAATAAAGGATGCGATCAGGTTTTCCAGGCTTTCCTTTGCACCTAATGCGAGGGCAGCTCCTACAATACTTAGCCCGGTAAGTAAATTACCGAGGGGTTGATTAAAGCAGGCTTTTATGATCAGCAAAACGCCGATTATCCCGATGATCACTTTCAAAAAATCCCTGAAGAAAACAACGAGTTGATTATCCCTCGTGTCGGAACTGAGATTGGCCCTGTCTTCCAATACGATTGCGATAAAATCCATTAGCCTTAATACGAGCCCGATAAAAGAAACGATAATTACGCCCGTGCCTATCCTTGAAAGTATATCAGCCGTGGTATGTCCGTAAATAGTATATAAAAATAAGGAAGGAAAACTAAGCTTATCAATAGCAAACACAGCGATCAGCACAACCAGGAACCATTTAAACGGATCAACCACCAGGTTTATAAAACTTTCCTTACTGATCGTTTTCCAAATTCTTTTTATAACCTCGAAAAACAACGAAACAATGTACCTGGACACATATCGCTTCAGCAGTAAAGCAAACATTATTATACCCGTAACTATCAGCCACGCTCTCAGTGTATTGTCCAAATAAATTTTATCCAAAAAATCCATGCATTAAAATTGATGGGTCAATTTGCTTTTAAGAGGTACTGTTGAATTCCATTTCGTTGAAGTAGGTATACTTTACCATTAACCGCCTTTATTTGAACGGCACTTTTAAAAAAAGCGGGAATTACATAATCCTGTGTTTTAAAGGGATTGGTTTGATAAGTGTACAGCAGGCTGTCACCAAAGCCGTACAAGGTTTTCCCGATGATCTCAGTATTTGTCCAGCGTAAAAGTGGCAGGTTGCTCTTCAGCGAGCCATAATAATCAAAGGTATAAAAGCCTCTGTTTGGATCATACAAGTAAAGGAAACCATCCTGGTCGGCAATTTGCACAGGAGACGGCACAGTATCAAATAAGGTCCTGAAATCATTGGATTCCGTCATTACATCTCCATTGTCGTCTATCTTTTTTAGCTTGCTGTCGCCTTCGTCGAATAGCCAAATATTGTTGTCGTAGGAAGTAGCAATGGTCTTTACTTTGAATATGTTTTTCTTACCAAGATTGATGGTATTGCGAACATTCAGAAACCTGTCCAGCACCACAATCGTTGCAAAATTCCTGTAGAACAGCAATAATTTTAATGGATTGGTTGCGTCAATTGAAAACAGTTTTCCGTATTTGCGGACATTATTAAAAACGCCCACAGAGTCACCATTGTTGTCCAGTTTTTTCAATTGGTTAGAACTGCTGTTAACGAGATAAATATTTTCCAGGTTATCGACGGTAAAATAGGAAAAATCCCCGGGGATGGCCTTATTTAAAATAAAGCTCGTATCCTTTTGTGCGCTCATATTGAGCGCAAGGATGCTAAAGCAAAAAAGAAAAAATATTTTTATCGATCGGTTCATTTTATAATTATTGTCGGCCGCACACAGCAATATAATTACTGTGCAATATAACCAGGTACCTCATTCTTTTGCACTGTATAATACTTCAATTCCAGGTTTGCGCCATCAAAAACGGCATAGCTGCTATAACTTATCCACTCGCCGAGATTAATATACCGGCTTTTTCCATTGATAGCGATATCGAGCGGTAAATGCCGGTGGCCAAATATAAAATAATCGTAGAATTCGTTTTGTAAAACTTCTTTTGAATAGATTAGCAGCCATTCATTTTCCTCGCCTAAAAAACTTTCCGGCTTGCCACTTGTAAAAGTCCGGCTTTTCCGCGAAAAGTAATTGGCCAGTCCCATCCCGATTGACGGCGGGATAATGCCAAACATCCACTGGCAAGCTTTATTACGGAATATTTTTTTCAAAAATTTATAACCGTTGTCGCCGGGCCCCTGGCCATCCCCATGGCCAACATAGAATTTTTTTCCACTAAACTCAAAAGTTGTAGGTTCAAAATACACCGGGATATTTAGTTCTTTTTGAAAATAATTCCTCATCCACATATCGTGGTTGCCTACAAAAAAATGAATGTGGATACCGGAATCGGTAAGCTCTGCGAGTTTGCCGAGGATCCTGACATAACCCCTGGGCACTACGGTTTTGTATTCGAACCAAAAATCAAACATGTCGCCCACAATGAATATATGCTCCGCTTCCTGTTTGATACCGTCTAAAAAACGCACAATCTTTTTTTCCCTCTGCAGGCTGGAGATAGCATCAGGCGCCCCGAGGTGAAAATCGGAAAGGAAATATATTTTTTTAGTGGGGGTTAAAGTCATTAATTTAATTTATTTCATAGATCTTCCTGGTGGGTGCCCCAAAAGGTAACTCACCAGGAAGATCTACAGATTACCGGTTGCAGGGCCATCAACCAAAAACAAGTACACCTCTTTTGGCCCATGCACGCCCGTTACCAATGTTTTTTCAATATCTGCCGTCCGGCTGGGGCCACTGGCAAAAGTAATAAGGGAAGGGATATTGCCGGCGTACCTGCTTTTCAGCGATGCCAGCGCATCCGCTATGTCATATACTAACTGATCCGTATAAGCGATGCAAATATGAACGGGGGCATACACGCTGACTGTCCGGCCACTTTGCTGGGCGGCACTCATCACGACCGAACCTGTGCGGGCTACCAGGTATTCACAGCCGGTAATTGACGCGTCGCAGCCGGCAAGATTGATGGTATTGCTAAATTGCCGGTTCCACTTGTCTTCGCTGCAATAGATTTTCAACCATTCCTTTGATGCGATCAATTGCTGAAGTTGCAATTCGAGGTCCTGCACATCCATACAAAACGCAAATTTGCCCTGTAATTTGGTAAATTCTTCTGCAAATATTATTTCCAGTGCTTCTGCGGCAGGTTGATAAATTGGCTCTTTGCCTTCGCTTAAAGGAAAAGGCAAAGGCACCGGATTACTCAGTGCCTGCCTTATTCTTTTTAATATATTTTCTTTTGCCGCTGAAAGAGCCATGGCAGGTTTAAATTTTTGGAGGATTAACCAGTTCTTCCGGTAAAGAAGTATCAGGTTCTCCTATCACTGTTTTTTCCGGCGAAGGAGTATCGATATCCAGCGCTTTCTTTTCTTCATAAGGCCTTTTGCCAATCAGCGTTTCTACATCGCTTTTAAACAACACTTCTTTTTTAAGTAATTCCCTGGCTAATAATTCCACCTGGCGCTTCTTATCGGTAAGCAATTTCTTGGTCCTGATATAGGCTGTGTCAATCAATTTGCGTACTTCCTCATCTATCATTTTACCTGTTTCTTCGCTAAAAGGCTTTGTAAATACGTTTTCCTGGTTGGGATCGTAGTAGCTGATATTACCTACCTTTTCATTCATCCCGTACACGGTAATCATGCTATAAGCGATCTTCGTGATCTGTTGCAGGTCATTGCTTGCGCCGGTACTTATCTTTCCGAAGAAAATATCTTCACTCGCCCTGCCGCCCAGTGTCATACAAATCTGGTCCATCAACTGATCGGTATTATACAGGTATTGTTCTTTTGGTGTGTATTGAGCATAACCTAAGGCCGCAGTACCTCTTGGAACAACAGTTACCTTCAATAATGGATACGCATGCTCCAGGAACCATCCGCAAATGGCATGTCCTGCTTCGTGGTAAGCGATGATCTCTTTTTCTTCAGGAGAAATGATCTTGTTCTTTTTTTCCAGTCCACCGATAACACGATCGATCGCATCCTGGAAATCGCTCATATCAACCGCATCTTTACCTTTTCTCGCCGCGATCAGGGCAGCTTCGTTACATACATTCGCAATGTCCGCACCTGCAAAACCAGGTGTTTGCTCGGCCAGTTTTAAAATGTCAAGTGTGGTGGATATTTTGATAGGTTCAAGATGCACTTTAAATATTGCTTCTCGTCCTACAAGATCAGGACGATCAATGGAGATCTGCCTGTCGAACCTGCCCGGGCGTAATAAGGCAGTGTCTAAAACATCGGGCCTGTTGGTGGCAGCTAAAATAATGATACCAAGATCAGTTCCGAACCCATCCATTTCCACCAGCAACTGGTTCAGGGTATTTTCCCTTTCATCATTGCTCATCATCATATTCTTGCCACGGGCGCGGCCTATCGCGTCGATTTCATCGATAAAAATTATACAGGGCGCTTTTTCTCTCGCCTGCTTGAAAAGATCCCTTACACGGCTGGCGCCCACACCTACAAACATTTCCACAAAATCACTACCACTCAAGCTAAAGAAGGGTACTTGCGCCTCACCTGCTACGGCCTTCGCCAGCAAGGTTTTACCAGTACCCGGGGGCCCGATCAACAAAGCACCTTTTGGTATCTTTCCGCCAAGCGCGGTATATTTTTTTGGATTTTTTAGAAAATCAACGATCTCCATTACTTCTACCTTGGCTTCGTCCAGTCCTGCTACATCCCCAAAGTTGATATTTACCCTGGAAGCCTTATCAAAAAGCGTCGCTTTTGATTTGCCAATATTGAATATGCCGCCGGGGCCGCCACTTCCACCACCTGGGCCACCTACTTTGCGCATCATCATTACAAATAATAACCCAATCAGCAGAATGGGCAACAGCGTTGTGATGATCTGTCCGAACAATTCGCCTTCATCATCGGGTGAATCGGAGACCTGGGTAGTTATTGCAGGGTTCGCTTTATAAAAATCCTGCATCTGCGAAGCAAATGTTTTATCGTCAACTATACTAAAATAAAGTTGGGGCTGGGGCGGTAAAATTTTTATCGCATCATCATATTTCTTTCCCAGCACCTCCGCGTAAAAAGGCTTTTTTTCAAGACTGTCTTTTTTTACAAATACCCGGACAATTTTTTTATTCCGGATGGTTTTGATTTTTTCAACATCGCCGTGCTTTACCATTTCGGTAAATTTAATCTGGTCGGTTTCTATGCCGGTGCTCCTGGCACTATTGAAAAGATTATAACCTACAATGGCTGCAAACACAAGACCGTACACCCAGTAAATATTAAAACGGTTTTTGTTCTTTGATTGATCGTCACCAGTTGGAGGAATATTATTAGGATTTGGTTTCCTGTTAGTTTCTAATTTCTTATCTTCTGCCATAACTACTTGCTTACAATATTTATTTATGTTTTGCTACCTGATTAGTGATAGTATGATTTAATCTCTATGTTCTGTCATCGGCGCATCGCTCCACATTTCTTCCAACTGATAAAATTTCCTGGGTTCTGGCAGCATGATATGTACTACTACATTAACGTAATCTATTAAGATCCATTGTTGTGCCTGGCGGCCTTCATGTTTATAGGCAGCTTCCTCACATTTCAGTTTCACATCTTCTTCCACGAAGTCTGCAATTGCTTTGAGTTGTGTATTGTTACTTGCTTCGCAAATGATGAAGAAATCAGCTACGGCTTCAGGTATTTTACGCAGATCAAGACTAACTATATGCTCGCCTTTTTTTTCCTGGATGGCATTAATGATTGCCTTAAAAATTTTACTGTTTTTGGTTAGCTTTTTAATAGTACTTTTTTTACGATTGGCTAACAATGTAAGGTTGTTCAAATTATTCTTGTTTAAATTAACTTTTCATGGAATGGCCATGCTTGATTTTTGAAGTTACAAACGTTAACTTTTGTTATTTGGTTAACAGCATGTAGCTTGCAATTGGGATCAAAAGTACTATTTCTTTACCAATCGTTGCGTTATGCCCCACATAGGTTCTTCCTTTGTAATTTTAAAGCAGGTAGACAGTACCAACAACTATGCCATGGCAAAGGTTCATGCAGGATTGGCGAAACACGGTAATGCCTGGTTTTCAAGCCTGCAAACTGCAGGCAAGGGGCAACGCGGAAAAGCATGGCTGACAGGCGAAGGGCAAAATATCGCCCTAAGTACAATTTTGAACCCAAAACAGCTGAATATAACCCATCCCTTTCAATTGCTGGTAGCCGTGGCGCTGGCCTCGTTCGATTTTTTTAGTAGTTATGCGGGAGATGAAACGCGAATAAAATGGCCCAATGATATTTACTGGCGTGACAGAAAGGCAGGTGGTGTATTGATCGAAAATAAGTTTAGCGGCGCGGATTGGAAATGGGCGGTTGTTGGTATTGGGGTAAATATCAACCAGGCAAAATTTGATCCGGCTATTATTAACCCTGTTTCATTGATACAAATTACGGGTAAAAATTTTGACCCCGTACAGTTGGCGAAAGAACTGCACCAGTTAATATTAAAAAGAGCCGACGAACTTTTAACAAAATCCTATGAAGTATTGCTGGGAGAATATAATAGTCACCTGTATAAAATACATGAAGCGGTCAGGCTAAAAAGGGGTATCGGTGTATTTGAAACAATTATCAGGGGCGTTTCTGCCCAAGGAAAATTGTTGACGGAGGATGCTATGGAAAAGGAATTTGATTTTGGAGAGGTGGAATGGGTGGTGGCCTCCCTGCCCTCCAAAGGAGGGTTCTCTGAGGACTCCGATCTATAAGCCCTAGTTTTATTTATTTAGAATTGTTGCCACTACATAACTGCGGCTATTATTTCTTCCGCATGTTGCTTATTCTTCGGCTTTAAAAAGATCTTTTTGATATCGCCTTTTTCATCTATTAAAAAAGTAGTGCGGTGCAGGCCCATATAGCTGCGGCCATACATTTGCTTCTCGCCCCACAGTCCATACTTATCAATGATGGTATGCCCCGGATCCGAGATCAAAGTAAAAGGCAGGCCGTATTTCGTTTCAAACTTTTTATGCTTTTTTACTTCATCCGGACTAACACCCAACACCGTAAATCCATGCTGTTTTAAAAGTCCAAAATTATCCCGAAGGTTGCATGCCTGCACGGTGCAGGTGGGCGTATCGTCTTCGGGATAAAAATAAAGCACCACCTTTTTTCCTTTATAGTCTGAAAGAGAAACCGTGTTGCCGTCTTGGTCCTTTGCTTTAAAAGCCGGTGCTTTCTGGCCTTCTGTAAGTGTGGTCATAGTGTTTAAGTTTTTTCACGCAAAGGTGAAAAGGAGCAAAGACGCAAAGTAGTTGTTCCAATTTGTTTATGCTTTGATTGCACTAATAATATACGAATTTACATGATCTGATCAATTCTTATTCATACGTGCCTTCTTGGCAAATAAATCTTTGCGGCTTTGCTCCTCTGAGCATTTGCTTGAAACTCCAGTATGAATTACCGTGTGAAATGATACACCCGCTCCGACCTGTTCCCCACACAATCCTCCACACTTATTTTCAACTCATGCGCTCCCGGTGGACAGTGTTCATCAAACTTATAAATAAAAGTACTTCCCTTATCGTTGCTGAAACGCAGCCACTTGCCATCCAGGTAGGCGGCAAAGTTTTCTAATTCCTTAGTGTTGTCCTTTATTACAAATGCAATGCGGTTTAGTTTAGCATTCATTCCTTCACGGATACCGATGGGGGTGATGACGGGCGGAGTAATGTCTTCGATTAATTGAAAATTTCCAAAAGCCCTGAAACTGGCTTCATACCAGCCACTTTCTTTGCCCAGTGTAACGGGTGCTGCTTTCTCGTAATCATTTTTATCCTGCCAGGAACGATGCATCACCATTTTACCAGGGTTTGCGGTACTGGCTTTTATTTTAATGGGAAACATAGCATGCACGGGGATATTACCGTTGTGCAACTGATAGATGGGGTATCCCTTCGCAGGAATTATTTCATTGTATCTGAACCTGATCGAATCATATAACGCATTTTCGGGCAGGTAAAAACTAATATTATTATTTTCAAAAACATTTACGAAACCAGGCTGAAATTCCTTTGGCTGATACATAGCCATTGGATCAAATTGTAGCCCTGGTCCTGTTACCGCCGCCTTTTGCACTTCAAATTGTAACACGGACAGGTTGCCCTGTGCATCCCTGACCTCTATTTTTATATGGTGCACACTATCGTCCCCGATTTCGATCACGCCATCCCCGCTTACGTCCTTGTACACCATTGGCGGGTAACCGGGCAGCCGGCTCAGGTGCTGCACATAAGAGCCGCCACTACTGCGTAATTTATAATCGATGTGTGCATTTAAATACCTTGTCTCATCGTAACTGATACTGTCGATCCTAAACCCGCATACAGGCGCTCCATTGTCGTAAATAACTGCCTGGGAAATGCCGTTTTTATTGGTAGAACCCGTATAGCGGTCATAAGCAGTTATGGCAAAACTCACTTTATCTGTGTTCATTACAAACAGGCGCGGAAGGGTTGTGTAAACACCATTTATTTTTTTAAGCGAAAAAAATTTAGGGCTTTGCTCATAAGTACTTTTATTCCTGTCGTAAACGGCTAAACGCAAAATATCGGGCGGAATATTATCTGCTAAGGGAAAGCCAAAGAAGAGTGGATTTAAGACCTTATCCGTTTTTGTATCCCTGATCTCAAAATGAGTGTGCGGACCCTGGGAACCGCCGGTATTACCACTATACGCAATGAATTGCCCCTTTTTTACAGGAAATAATCCGGCAGGAATATCTAAAAATACTTTCCAGCTTTGCAGTTTATATTGTTGTTCGGTAATATACTTTTCCAGTCCCGGATTAAAATCATTTAAATGCGCATACAAAGTTGTCAATCCGTTGGGGTGGTTGATGTAAATACATCTTCCAAAACCGAAGGGTTCAATTTTTACCTTCGCGACATAGCCATCCGCCGCAGCCAGTACAGGGATGTTTTCTTTCTGATCCGTTCTGCAATCCAATCCCATGTGGTAATGATTGGGCCTTAATTCTCCGAAATTTGCAGCCAGCCCTTTTTTTGCATCTACCGGCCAGGTAAAATAGCCCTGTGGGTAATTCGTGGCTGGAAAAACCTGGGCAAATGAAATTGTATGTACCAGGAAAATGAAAACCAACGCAGCATTTATTCTTACGGTCATGGTATAGATTGAAAAAAGGCAAATTTAACTGATAGAATTGTGAATTATAAACGGCAAATGTTGAAATGTGAATTATTGTATGGACATTTCGCTCAGGAAGAGTTAAATGTAAAATAGTTTTCAATATTCAATTCGCAATAAACAATTTTCAATGAAATACGATTGGCGTTTATCCTGAATATAAGGCATTGCCTGTTGATCATTGAATATTTTTTCTTCAATAACCGACGATGATTCACCATCATTGATAATTTGCCACCTTCTGAAAGCTGCTCTTTTTTCTATACTTTTGCACGCCAATAAATAAGTACAATTACATATGCCAATAGACACTTCGATAAAATCAGTATTAATTATAGGTTCAGGGCCAATTGTTATCGGGCAGGCCTGCGAATTCGATTACTCCGGAACACAGGCTGCCAGGAGCATCCGGGAAGAAGGGGTGAAAGTTATTTTAATTAATAGCAATCCCGCCACCATAATGACGGATCCGATGATGGCTGACAGGGTTTACCTGCTGCCCTTAACAGTGGAAAGTATTGAACAGATACTGGAAGAAAATGAGATCGATGCCGTTTTACCAACCATGGGCGGACAAACAGCCCTCAATCTTTGTAAGGAAGCAGATGAATTGGGTGTTTGGGAAAAATTCAATGTTAAGTTGATTGGGGTAGATATCAAGGCGATCGATAAAGCGGAAGACAGGGAAAAATTCCGCAACTGGATGATCGAAATGGGCATAGCAGTTTGCCCGGCTAAAACAGCCAACTCATTTTTGGAAGGGAAAGAATTTGCGCAGGAAATTGGATTTCCGTTGGTGATCCGCCCGTCTTTTACGCTGGGTGGAAGCGGTGGAGGTATCGTATTTAAAAAAGAAGAACTGGACGAAGCATTAAATAATGGCTTGACCGCTTCGCCGATACACGAAGTATTGGTGGAAAAGGCGGTGCTCGGCTGGAAAGAATTTGAATTAGAATTATTGAGGGACCTGAATGACAACGTTGTAATTATTTGCGGCGTGGAAAATTTTGATCCGATGGGCGTGCATACCGGCGATAGCATTACAGTGGCGCCAACCATGACCTTAAGCGATACGGCTTACCAGGAAATGCGCAATACGGCCATCCGGATGATGCGGGCATTGGGAAATTTTGCAGGCGGTTGTAATGTACAGTTTGCATTGAATCCGAAAACAGAAGAGTTGATCGTCGTGGAGATCAATCCGCGGGTGAGCCGCTCGTCTGCATTGGCGAGTAAGGCTACGGGTTACCCGATCGCGAAGATCGCTGCAAAACTTGCCCTGGGCTTTAACCTGGATGAATTAAAAAACCAGATCACCCAATCTACTTCGGCTTATTTTGAACCAGCCTTAGATTATGTAATTGTAAAAATACCGCGTTGGAACTTTGATAAATTTAAAGGCGCCAATGATACGCTGGGTTTCCAGATGAAAAGCGTGGGAGAA
>JBDSLD010000242.1:0-4564 GCA_039916545.1 Ferruginibacter sp. | reverse complement strand
ATCGGAATTGAAAAAATGCGCAGCCTGTTTTTTCAAAGAAGCAAAAACAGCAGCGTTCCGGTTATCCGCCAGCTGGCGGACCGGTTGTGGAGGCAAAAGTAGAGAGTTGACAGGTAGTTGGTGAAGTAAAGATTCGGATTAGAAAATATTCTAAAACCCTTACCAGTTATTAATAACAGCATTTTCTTGCAGACACTGATTATGCAATGATCACCTGTACCCCCGCATCCTCCATTTCCTTCTGATCTTTTGGTGATATGCCGGCATCGGTTATTAATATATCAACTTTTGAGACTGGTGCTATGACAGCAAGACTTCTCTTTAAAAATTTGCTGGAATCCGCTACAACTATGATTTTCCTGGCTATCTTAATCATGATCTTGTTCAGATGCGCCTCTTCCACGTTTGGTGTTGATAAACCATTCGTTGCATTAATACCGTCGACTGCCAGGAACAATTTATCACAAAAGTAATTTTGAAAGTTTTCTTCAGCAGCTGAACCAACCAGCGATAAGGAATTCGTTCTTAAAATTCCACCGGGTATAATTACACTGGTATTCTTCAATTCAGCCAGGGCAATGGCAATATTTAAGGCGTTACTTATAATAGTCAAATGATTAAACCCAGATAAATGTTTTGTTATTTCCATGGTGGAACTTCCTGAATCCAAAATAATAGTATCGCCGTCCTCGATCAATGAAGCGGCTGCCTTACCGATCCGTCTTTTTTCTTCAAAATGAAGCTGGTTTTTATCGGAAATATTAAAGTCTTTGGCAACTCTTTCCGTCTTGATCGCCCCTCCCCTCGTGCGAATCAATATTTTTTTTTCTTCTAACTTATTCAGATCATTTCTTACGGTTACTTCACTAACCATTAATTCTTCACTCAAAGCTTTTACCTCGACCTGGCCATTCAGATCGAGCCGGTGAAGTAACAACGCCCTGCGTTCAGTGGTGGTCTTTTTTTTGTTTGAATACATTTTTATATAAGATAAGGCTAATATAATCAATATTTTCAAATCAGTTGATCATTTCGCCCCTTTGAAAATTTTGTCAAAGGCTTTCAAAAGGTAATGAAAGTGACAATTGCGTGTTATTAGGTATTAAATCTATGATGCACTCATAAAAAGTAAGGTTTCAAAAATAAATTTTTTCGAAATGAAATAATTTTATACATTTAAATCTTTATTATAAACAGGTTTAATACCTGGTTAATACCTGACACAATCAATTAATTACCAAAAAGAAGTTTATGAAGAGTATTGTACTATTAATTTTCTCCTCTTTCATTTTCCAGTTTGCCTCCTTTGCCCAGGGGATAACTGTAACAGGTCAAATCACCGATCAGCAGACGGGTAATCCCGTTCCCGGTGTTTCCGTAAGTGTGAAAGGCAGATCAAATGGAACATCGACGGGCGCCGATGGAAGGTTCTCCATCACTGCTCCGGCAGATGGAACCCTGGTAATTTCTTCAGTTGGATACACCAATGCAGAAATACCGGTGAATAACCGTTCTGTTATCAACAGCACTATCAGTACTGATAATACCGCTTTGAACGAAGTAGTCGTGGTAGGATATGGCAGAGAGAAAAAGGTGAATGTCATTGGTTCAATAGCCACCGTATCAAGCAAGGAAATTACTTCGGCTCCCGTTTCAAGCGTATCTAATGCATTGGCAGGACGGCTACCCGGCGCAATCGTTCAACAAAGGTCCGGTGAGCCAGGCAGTGATGCAGCATCTATTCTTATCAGGGGAATAAGCACACTTGGCAACTCTGGCCCTTTGGTAGTGATAGATGGAATACCGGGCCGCAGTGTAAACACCAACCAGGTATCGAACGATTACGGAACGCAAACAATCGATGGAAGCGCCGGCCGTGACCTGAATTCTATTAATCCCGAAGATATTGAAAGTATAAGCGTTTTAAAGGATGCTTCCGCCGCCATCTACGGCGCAAGGGCCGCCAATGGTGTTATATTGGTTACCACCAAACGTGGCAAAACCGATGCGCCACCCAATTTTAATTATTCATTTTACACGGGATGGCTCTCGCCTACTGAAGTACCCCGGATGGCTGATGCTGCAACTTATGCTCAAATGTTGCGGGAGATGGAAAGTTATAAAGGGGTAGCCCCTTCCAACATGACTTTTACGGCAGAAGATGTAGAAAAATTTAAATCGGGAAATTTTCCATGGACCCATCCAAATACAGATTGGTTTGATGCCACTTTAAGAAATTCCAGCCTAACCCAGCACCACAATTTTTCTGTTAACGGGGGTAGCAAAACAGTAAATTATTTTGTATCCTTCGGCACCCAGTATGCAGACGGTTTGTATAATACACCGGATGCAAAAAAGTTTAACAGGTATAATTTAAGGGCCAATATAGATGTGCAGGTCAATAAATATTTAAACGTAGGAATTGATGTAGATGGTTCCCAGGAAAACAGGCTGGGGCCATCGCTGGATGCGCAAACCATATTCAATGTTATTAATCAAAATAAGCCTACCACATTTGCAGTGTACCCGAATGGATTACCAGGTACGGGCGCTTTTGGAGCATCCTATCAACCTGTGCTGAGATCTACTTTAGACGGCGGCTTTGATGATGATAAGCGATACCGGTCCAACAATAAAATCAATGCTACTTTAAAGATACCAGGCATTGACGGTTTAACCGCTTCCAGCTATTTCGCTTATGATATTTTCTTTGGTAAAAGGAAATATTTTGATCACCCTGTGACTGGCTTCGAACTTGACAAAGGTGCGTACCTGGCGGCCGGAAACACCGGAAGTGAAGATGGCTCAGCTTTTCTTGTGCCCGCTTCGGATGGGTACGACCCGCAACTAACTGAATCATACAATAACACGACCGCGAAGACATTCAATTTAAAGTTGAACTATGATAAAACATTTAATTCAGTTCATAACCTTAGTGCATTTGTAGCCTACGAAACCTCGGAGTCCAATGGTACAGGTATCAGTGCGTTTAGAAGAAATTTTATCAGCTCCCAGCTTCCCTATTTATTTGCAGGCGGCAATGACCTGAAAGACAATTCGGGTTATGTTACGTTAGATTCCCGCATCAATTATTTCGGAAGAATAAGCTATAATTTCAAAGGCACTTACCTGTTTCAATTTGCATTGCGCAGGGATGGCTCTTTGAGATTTTCAAAAGAGAGCGGCAGGTGGGGCAATTTTCCAAGCGCATTGGCGGGATGGATAGTTTCCAATGAAAACTTCTGGAAAGATCATGTGAAAACGGTGAATTTTTTAAAATTAAAAGCCTCCTGGGGTAAATTAGGTAACGACCTGGTACCGCCCTTTCAATATTTAGCTTCCTATGCATTCGGAACCGGGGGCCTTTATGGAACCACCCGGACCTACTATTCCAGTCTTTACCAGTCAAATGCACCCAACCCATTTATCACCTGGGAAGTTGCTAACATGTACAATGCAGGGTTAGAATCCAGGCTCTTCAATAACAGGGTAATATTCAACGCCGATTTCTTCTACCAAAGAAGAAGTAACATCCTTATAAAAAGAAATGCCTCCGTACCAAGCTTCACCGGGATATCATTGCCCGATGAAAATTTTGGCATAGTTGATAACAGGGGTTTCGAACTTCAGTTGGGTTATACGAGCCAGGGAAATAAAGATTTCTCTTACTCAGTAAATGGCAACTTTGCCGTTACAAAAAATAAGGTGGTCAACTTCGACGAACCTGCTACAAGCGTTGCCTGGCAAACACTTACGGGTCACCCGATTGGAGCCACGTTGTTATATAAATCGGCTGGTATTTTCAGAGATGCTGACCAGATAAATAAAACACCGCATGTATCCGGAGCGATTCCCGGAGACGTTATTATCAAGGATGTAAATGGTGACGGAATCATCAATTCGGATGACCAGGTATTGTTTGATAAAACAACTGATGCACAAATTACATATGGCCTTTCTCTAAACTTTCGTTACAAAAATTTCGAATTGAGCGCACTGATAAATGGCGCCGGTAAAGCATGGGTTAGAAGGCTTGGATCCCAGCAGGGAGCTGCCGGTGATTACTACCAGTATGATGCAGACGGAAGATGGACGCCCGATAACATCAATGCCACCAAGCCAAGAGCATATGATGGCTCCAGTACTTACTGGAGGGGGAATTTTACTACCGATTTAGAATACCAGGATCAGAGTTATGCAAGGTTGAAAAACCTCCAGCTTAGCTATACTGTACCATTGAAAAATATGAAAGTGAGCTTTGTCAAAGACGCCCAGGTGTATGTTTCAGGTCAAAACCTGTTCCTTATTTATGCTTCAAAGGACCGTATCTGGGATCCGGAGTTTAGTGGCACCAGGGATAATTATTTAATTATGAAAGTAATATCTGTTGGCGCGAGAGTTTCCTTTTAAAAAATCACTGCTTTTAAATTCAACAACATGATAAAATATAAAATAACCATAAGTATTTTAATGATCCTGGCGCTTTTTTCAGCTTGCAAAAAAACTTCCATATTGGACCAGTCGCCGCAGGATCAGTATTCTGATGCCGTGCTCTGGTCTGATA
>JBDSLD010000241.1:0-55133 GCA_039916545.1 Ferruginibacter sp. | reverse complement strand
GTAAATGTAAAAGCGTTCGAAGAATCTACCTGGTAACTGATGTAACCCGATGGAAACAGGCCCTGGTAATTGCGCGAGAAGGTGGAATCTTTACGTGCGCTGTTTCCCAACTGGCTTGCCTTATAGCCGGTGTACTCATACCTGAGCCCCGCCTGCAGGGTAATGCGCTCCTGCTTAGTTTCAAAGCTGCTGTAAACCGCATGAATATTTTCCCGGTATAAAAAATGATTGCTTTTATCAAGATCAGCATTCCATTGCGTGCCGTCATACAATTGATAGGCAGCTAAATTATCGGTATTGATATGCGATGATTTCCAGCCTGATTCCAATTTATTTGTATTGCCGAAAAGAAGCGTGTGATCAGCCTTAGCGGAAAGAATATGAATAGAAGAAGGGATATCGCCCCTGGAAGTTTCTGTATAACCGCCAGGCGATAATAATTTGTTATTAAAAAACTGTTCACTCCGGATTTTATAATTGAGCCAATCCATATCTAAGGAAAATTCCTGTGTCTTGCTGATAACGTGTTTAAGGTTTAAATTAATGGTGCCATTTTTAAAACTATTGGCGCTCGTGCTGTTAGTGCCGATCGCCGAATCTATATTGCCTGTAGCATCCTTCCAGGTGGCGCTGGCATTGGCATACCCGGTTCGCGAAACAGTAACGCCGGTAAGTGAAATACCAATGGTGGTTTTGTCGGAAGCGTAGTAATCTACACCGGTTTTGAGGGTGTTATTTAAACTCCGGCTGCCAAAAATTGTGGGCTGATCAAGTACAGCGATCAATTGTGCCGTAGTGTTGTAATATCTTCTCAGGGCATACAAGTCTGTAAAATTTTTATTCCAGTTCATGCTGTACGTAAGAAAAGTATTAAATTTTCCATTGCGGTAATTTAACAGGAGACTGTTATTATTTTTTGGATAGCGTCCCTGGCCGGCGGATACAGCCAGCGTTCCATTAAATCCTTTTTGCCGGTTCTTTTTTGTTTTGATATTAATGATGCCTGCATTACCGCTTGCATCGTATTTGGCAGGAGGATTGGCCATCAGTTCGATCTGGTCTACCTGTGATGAACTCATGCTGCTTAACAGGTTGGTTAATTCAGCGCCTGACAAATAGGTTGGTTTACCATCGATCATTACCAATACGCCGGTCTTTGCCTGGAGACTAATGGTTCCGTTTTTATCTACCATTACACCGGGCGATTTTTCCAATACTTCCAGCACGGTTGTGCCCGCATTGGTAACGGCCGCATCTACATTGATCAATACTTTACCTTGTACATGCTGTACAAAGGGCCTGGTACCAACAACAGTAACGCCTTGCATATTGCCCAACTCAGGCAATAAAATAATCGTTTGTTTTTTATCTGCATTGGGAGCCAGGGGAAAAATATAAACAGGGGTGGTTTGTGGTTGAAAACCGGCGCTGCTGATAGAAAAATAATGTTCGCCTGCGGTGATGTTGGTGAAGACAGCTAAGCCTTTTGAGTCGGTTATGGCGGTTTTTACCAAAGATTTATTTTCTACACTGATCAGTTCGACAGTTGCCCCCGCTGCAAATTGTTGTTTGTCATTTACGACAGTGATGAAAAAACCAGCCGTGTCATTCATCAGAGGCTGACTGGTGCCAGCTTTGGCAATTACCAGGAGCAACACAAAAAAGAGAATTTTTCTCATCGGCTTAGTTAAAAAAGACAATATAAGACAAAGCTTTTTTGCAGGGTAAGGGTATTTGTTCAGCGGTCGATTTTGAAGGATGAATTTTAATTGGCCGGGCTTAATATTGCACAGCGAGTAGATGGCTGGCACACATACATCAGGATAACAGGTTGCTCCGCCGGAGCAAAACATCAGCCTCTTCGATATCTACAAACAGGCTATGCCGCCGGCATAAAGACCGTTCTATTTTTAGCAGCCTGTCACAGAGGTCCGAGCAGGGTTTCACAGCTCGCTTTATAATATGGCACCGCTAACTGTCCTGCAAAAAAAACTTCGATTTTTTAATTAAAAATGATCATGTACCTAAAAGATTATAAGCGTGCAGTCTCTTTGCCAATCATCACAAGTACGTCCCAGCGGGGTTTTCACGGCTCGCTCTATAAGTTATAAAACACCAACCGTGCAACCCCGCTGTAGAAAAGTGCTTCGATTCCTGTTAGTCAGCAGTTCATGTTTTAAACGATAACAGGTTGCTCCTCCGGAGCAAACCATCCTCTTCGATATCTACAAACAGGCTATGCCGCCGGCATAAAGACCGTTCTGTTTTTTAGCAGCCTGTCACTGAGTTCCGAGCGTGGTTTCACAGTTCGCTTTATAATATGGCACCGCTAACTGTCCTGCAAAAAAAACTTCGATTTTTTAATTAAAAATGATCATGTACGTAAAAGATAATAAGTGTGCAGGCTCTTTGCCAATCATCACAAGTACGTCCCAGCGGGGTTTCACAGCTCGCTTTATAATATGGCACCGCTAACTGTCCTGAAAAAAAACTTCGATTTTTTAATTAAAAATGATCATATACCTAAAAGATTATAAGCGTGCAGTCTCTTTGCCAATCATCACAAGTACGTCCCAGCGGGGTTTTCACGGCTCGCTCTATAAGTTATAAAAACACCAACCGTGCAACCCCGCTGTAGAAAAGCGCTTCGATTCCTGTTAGTCAGCAGTTCATGTTTTAAACGATAACAGGTTGCTGCGCGGGAGCAAACCGTCCTCTTCCATATCAACAAACAGGTTATGCCGCTGGCATAAAATCATTTTATTTTTAGCAGCCCATCACTGAGGTCCCGGCAGGGTTTCACGAATCCTTCTTTTACAACTGCTGCCATCCGCTGTGAAAACCCCATGAGGACTACTGATTGCACTTAAGCTAAATTAAGGCTTAGCCTCCCTGATCGCTTTAAACTCCGAGCCTGTTTTCCACGCCGGCCATTGCTGGCCGAAAGCCAGGCGCCTGCCTACTTTAAATAATAATTGAAGGTCATCAATGGCACCATCCAGTTTCCAGGTGGCAGCACTGTATTCATCGCTTGGCCGGTGGTAATTCAGCTTTGTATAATCATCTACCTGTTTTTTTCCGTACCCTTTTTCCTGGCCGATCACATCGATGCCGGAAGAAATGTACAGCGCAGGTACGCCCACTTTTGCAAAATTAAAATGGTCACTGCGGTAGTAATACCCGGCCTCGGGATGGGTATCAAATGAGATATAGCGGTTAACCTTATCCGCTTCTTCCTTTAACATATCTTCTAGCGCCGACTGCCCCTGCCCAATTACAATTACATCCCTGGTTTTACCGTACCAGTTCAGGCCGTCCATGTTAATATTAGCCACCGTTTTATTGATGGGATAAACCGGGTTTTGCGCATAATAGGCAGACCCCCATAAGCCCTGCTCTTCGGCGGTTACAGATAAAAATATAATGGTACGCTCAGGGATACTGTCTGATTTTTTGAACGCACGGGCCAGCTCCAGTAAGCCCGCGGTTGCGCTGGCATTGTCCAATGCACCATTGTAAATACTATCTCCCTTTTCATTGGGTGTGCCAATGCCAAGGTGATCCCAATGCGCAGTATAAATAATCGTTTCATCTGGGTATTTGCTGCCGGTAATTTTCCCGATCACATTGTTCGATTTATTATATGCTGTTTTAACCTGGATGCTGGTGGTCAGTTTTATATTTAACGGAACACCTTTGAAACCTGGTTTGTCGGCTTTTGCAAACAAGCTGCTGTCCTGGCCGGCAGCGGCCAATAATTTTTTGGAAGTCTCGGTGGTTACCCAGCCAATGATATCGGAATATTTCTTGTTCTTACCGCGGTCATCCAGGTGCAGCCTGGAAGTGTTCCAGTTATTTTGTACTACTTTAAAAGGATAGGCAGCAGCTACTGTATTGTGAACGATCAGGCACCCTTTTGCACCTTGTTTGGCAGCCTCTTCAAACTTGTAGGTCCAGCGGCCATAGTAGGTCATTGTTTTGCCCTTGAACAAACTGCTGTCACCGGCATTAAAACCCGGGTCGTTCACCAGCACCAGCACAATTTTTCCTTTTACATCCAATCCCGCATAGTCGTTCCAGTTATATTCAGGGGCCACCACGCCATAGCCCGCAAAGACCAGTTCATCATTATTGAATGAAACCACCGAATCTGTTCCATCGGTCCATATCACATAATCATCTGGACCTTTCAAATCAAAATTACCTTTTGCAGATTGTACCTGCATGGCAGGCGCCCCTTTGGTGGTGATCTTTACCATTGGCACTTCCTCCAGGTAACTGTTGCCGTTGCCGGGTTCCAATCCAACGGACTTAAATTGATCCTGTAAATAATTGATGGTTTTAGTTTCACCCTCGCTAAAAGGCTTGCGTCCCATAAAATCATCTCCGGATAAAGTGGCGATGTGGGCACCAAGACTGTCCGCACTAAAAGCAGACAGGGAGCTGCTTGTATTGGACGTTGTAGGGGCATTATTATTGCATGCTGCAAGCAATAAAATTGATAAAGCAACAGCGGGCATTAGCATTCGGGGCATAACTATTTATTTTAAAATGAAATTAAGGATAAATAACTGGTGTTGATTTTTCGATTGCGTCAACTATGTTTTATCTGAACTTATAAGTTTTGATTAATTTTATTGATAGGGTCTTGATAACATTTTGATCTGCTGATTGCAAGATCATAAAATACCTGTTCAAATAAAGTCACCGGGTAAGCTCAACACTCACAATAAAAAAGAAAGATCCTCTTCCGGAATAATTTCCCTGCGTACATTTTCGTCCTGCTCGTTTATGTAAAATAAAACTGCCTCTTTTTCGCCAATAAATTTAAGCAGCCCGTTGTCCAATTTAAGGGCGGTTCCTTCAGGTAAAGCAACGACCGGCACCCCTGGATTTAATATAATAAATTCCTGCAGCCGCTGGTCCCTGGTTTCTCCGTGGTGCCCTTCGGGTTTAACATTGGTATAATGTGGGTTGATCTGGAAGGGCAGCAAGCCTAATGCATTAAAACTTTTGGGTTCTATCACCGGCATATCATTGGTAGTGCCGATGGTTGGTCCTGAAATATTAGACCCCGCACTCCACCCGATGTAAGGGGTGCCCGCATTTACTTTGTCACGGATTATATCCAGTAATTTTAAGTCGTAAATATCATGCAGTAATTTGAACGTATTGCCGCCACCCACCATGATAACATCTGCCTTTTCAATCATTTCTTTCGCATTGGCGGGCAATACTGTTTCAATCAAATAGGGTAAACTTTTTAGCCCGTTTTTCACTAACGCACCATATTCGTTATAGTCGTTAGCAACGGAAGCAAAGGGAATGAAGGCAATATTTAAAACCTTACCGCCTAAAAAATTTTCGATAGCGGCAAGCGTAGTTTCCAGGTAACTTTCATTGCCCGCCCTGGAACTGCTAAATACTAAAATGCGGTTTTGAGCCATAGTTAATTAATTCAAACGAAAATATAACTAACCAGCTATTGTACAAAGATATTATTTCCGGAAAAGAAGGCGGGATGAGTTAATTTAGCCGGAACCACAACCTTTGTGCCGTAGAGGAAATAGCTTGATTTATCTGGTATGATATTTTGTAGTATCACAACTAATTGTTATCGGTTGACTAAGGAGACTCGGATGTTTTTCATCAATAAATAAATTTATTTTTACCACCGCCGGTAATTTGGATATTCAGAAAGCAAATATCACCTGCTTGAAAATTTTTTATAACACCAATTAACTATCTATATGGAACAACAGATCGCATCGCTTAAAAAACTACAGGATGGAGGAAGCAATATTGCCGGCCTGCCTTTCTCAATCCGGATCCTGCTCGAAAACGTTTTGCGGAACCACGACAATTTCGCCATTACCGATGAACACTTAAATACACTGGTTAACTGGGATCCCAATGGCACAGATAAAGAAATTCCTTTTAAGCCTGCAAGGGTATTGATGCAGGACTTTACCGGTGTGCCTGCAGTAGTTGACCTGGCGTCGATCAGGGCGGAGGTGATCCGCCGGGGTAAAGATGGCAGTCGCATTAACCCTGCCATACCTGTGGACCTGGTGATAGACCATTCCGTGCAGGTTGATTTTTTTGGAACGGATTATTCTTATAATAAAAATGTAGTGTATGAATATGAGCGTAACAAGGAACGTTACCAGCTGCTAAAATGGGCACAACAGGCTTTTGATAATTTTACAGTGGTTCCGCCCGGGATGGGTATTTGTCACCAGGTAAACCTGGAGTACCTCGCAAAGGGAGTAATCACCAGGGATGGCTGGACATTCCCCGATTCCCTGGTGGGAACAGATTCTCATACACCGATGGTAAATGGTATCGGCGTACTCGGCTGGGGTGTCGGCGGGATAGAGGCGGAAGCAGCTTTGTTGGGGCAACCTGTTTATTTTACCTGTCCGCAGGTAATTGGACTGGAATTGACCGGCGTTTTACCGGAAGGCGTAACTGCAACTGATATGGTATTGACCATTACAGAACTGGTACGCAAATATGGAGTGGTAGGAAAATTTGTAGAGGTTTTCGGCAGCGGGCTTGATAATTTATCTGTTCCCGACAGAGCCACCATTTCAAATATGTCGCCGGAATTCGGCTGTACAGTCACTTATTTCCCGATAGATAACCAAACGCTGCAGTATATGCGCATGACCAATAGGCCCGCAGAACAGATCGAGCTGGTAGAAAGCTATTGCAAGGAAAATATGCTCTGGCGCATCGGTGATGAAAATATAACTTATACTGATATCATTAAGCTGGACCTGTCGCTTATTCAACCTACGCTTGCAGGGCCAAAGCGCCCGCAGGACCGGATCCTGGTCAAAGAGATCCATGAAAAATTTGGCGAGATGCTGGATAAAGAATATAAAAGGATTTATACACCGGAAGGTAAACGCCGGGATAATGCCTGGTTGTCGGAAGGTGGCTCAGGAACCACTTTCAGTTACGAAGTGCAGAAGTCGATTGATGAAGTTGCCGTGGAGGTAGACAGCCTCCAATCAGTACGTATCAAGCTCAAGAACCAGGAATATGTTTTAAGCGATGGGTCCGTTACGATAGCCGCTATTACGAGTTGTACCAACACTTCTAATCCTACGGTTATGATCGGCGCGGGACTGGTAGCCAGGAAGGCGATCAGTCGCGGATTGGATACCAAACCCTGGGTAAAAACCAGCCTGGCGCCCGGCTCCCGCGTAGTTACACAATACCTGCAACGTGCTGGTTTGTTAAGTGACCTCGCCGCGCTTCGTTTCCACACGGTAGGCTACGGTTGTACTTCCTGTATCGGCAATAGCGGGCCACTACCGGCTCATATCGCGGAAGCAGTGGACAGGGGCAAGCTCATTGTGGCGTCCGTCCTTTCTGGTAACCGCAATTTTGAAGCACGGGTACATCCCCAGGTTAAAATGAATTTCCTGGCTTCACCGTTATTGGTGGTTGCTTATGCGCTGGCTGGAAGGATAGATATTAATCTTGTTACCGATCCGCTGGGTTATGATCCAAATGGCGAGCCCGTTTTCCTGCGGGATATCTGGCCCACTCAAAAGGAGATCAATGATACGATGAAGATGGCTGTACAGCAGGAAGATTTTGACAAGGTCTATAAAGTAATTTTTGATGGAGATGAAAAGTGGCAGGGCTTGCATGCCCCTGGTGGCAAAGCATACCATTGGAGCAATGATTCGACTTATATTAAAGAGGCATCTTTCTTTAAAAATCTTCCTGAGCACCCTGCTCCATTGCAGGACATTATAAACGCGCGGGTTTTGCTTAAGTTGGGAGACTCGGTTACAACAGATCATATTTCCCCGGCAGGCTCGTTCAAGGCGGATTCTCCCGCAGGAAAATACCTGGTTGCCCATGCAATCGATCCTCGTTTATTTAATTCTTACGGATCACGCAGGGGCAATGAAGAGGTAATGACCCGGGGAACTTTTGCCAATGTGCGTATCAAAAACCAGCTTTCTGCCAAAGAGGGCGGCTATACTACGTTGATCCCCACAGGGGCGGTGCTACCTATATTTGATGCTGCCATGCAATATGCCGCTCAACATGTACCGTTGATCATATTGGCAGGCAAGGAATACGGTAGTGGATCGTCCCGCGACTGGGCCGCCAAAGGCACTAACCTGCTGGGTGTAAAAGCTGTGATCACAGAAAGCTATGAACGCATTCACCGGAGTAACCTGGTAGGCATGGGCGTGATACCGCTGGAGTACATCAATGGAGAAAACGCTGAAAAGCTTGGATTGACGGGATTTGAATTATTCAGCATTTCAGGTATCGAGGATGGACTTGCTCCGGGAGAACTATTAACGGTAATTGCGAAACAGGATAATGGCAATACGATTAGTTTCCAGGTTAAATCCAGGCTTGATTCCGCTATTGAAATAGAATACTATCGCAATGGAGGTATACTGCAATATGTGCTGAGGGATTTTCTGAAAAAGGCGTAAAAAATAACAGCTTAATTCATGTGTTGGTGGCAGTTGAAATACTAACGGTAAGTCATAAATCATACTACCTGTGCTGGTCATAATAATTTACAGGCAGTGATTCATTCAGTGACGCGAATTGTTGGTTGGATAACGATCCATCCTGTATCGCCTGCACTGCGTCTGTCAAATGTTTTTCAGTCCTGATACCAATAACAGCGGACGTTACAGCGGGATGTTGCAATACAACGCGTATAGCCGTTGCCGCTGTGTTGCTTCCTGCCGGAGTAGTATTTTGTATCGCCTTTGCCGCCGCCATTATTTCCTGCTCCTTATAACCCAGGTAAGATTTGGCGGGTTTGCCAGCCAGTAAGCCACCTGCTATACTGCCCCTTACTACGACACCGATTTGGTGTTCCTGTAAAAGCGCCAGGCAGGCTTCTTCCGGCCGCCGGTCTGCCAGGCTATATTGCATCATTACACTTACCATATTGCTTCGACGTACATATTCTCTGATCACATTGGGCCTTATCGAAGAGATACCATAATACCTGATCTTTCCCTGTTGCTGTAATAATTCAAATGCTTCAATGGTCTCGTCGATCGGATCTTCGATGGTACCGCCATGCAGTTGGTACAGATCGATGTGATCCGTCTGCAGCCTTGCCAGGCTTTGTTCTACGGAAGCCAAGATATATTTTTTACCCGGGTTCCAGTCCCAGCCACTGCCGTCTGCCCGCCATTGGTTCCCTACTTTTGTCGCAATGATCACCTGGTTTCTTTTTGACCCCAAGGCTTTACCGATGTCTTCTTCATTTATACCTTTATGGTAGAGGTCAGCCGTGTCAAAATAATTAATTCCGCAGTCAATTGCTTTATCAATGATCGGTTGTAAATCTGCCTGGCCGGGTTGTAATGACATGCAGCCAAAACCAATCCTGCTAATATTTAATTCAGATTTACCCAACAATTTATAAGTCATTGCCGGTTGTTGAACTGCGGTCATATTTAAAAATTTGCTGAAATTAATTTACCTGGTAAAGGTAATTGTCGGAACAGGTGTGGCAATCTTTTGTTTTAAAGAAAAGAAAATTTTAGAGCGGCAAAAGGGCTTAGAACCCCCGGCCCTTAACTTGGGAAGCCAATGCTCTACCAACTGAGCTATTGCCGCATTGTTGGCTGAAGTTACCGGTTATACTTTTGTAGGATCTCTTGTAAGCGTTTGTGAGGTATAGCAAATACTTTATTTCCGTTTTTACCTTCCATGTCTTCTGCAGCTAACAACGCATTTATAATAGCTTCTTCGGTTGCTTCAACAGTTGCTCTAAATACCCGATCAAGATTCCATTTCGGAATTACTTTCCAGGTTTCTTCTGTGTATCCACTATTATATTTAGGTGAAGCCGTACTTAGTGCTAAAAAAATTTCACCAGAACCATTACTGGAAATACTTCCTGTTCTGGCAATTCCATGTGTAACTCTTTTTGCTACTAATTTTAATGCTCCTGGCAGTAGCGGGGCATCGGTTGCAACGATAACTATAATCGACCCATCTTTTCGGTTTACCTGATTTTCGATGGGTTCTAAGTCTTGTATCTGTTCACCTACAGGAACTCCGGAAATTAATAAATCTTTTCTGGTGCCAAAATTTGCCTGGACAAAAACACCTAAAGTATATTGAACAGCATCTATTGTGAATATTCTTGATGCTGTTCCACTTCCGCCTTTAAACCAGTAACAAATCATACCAGTTCCACCACCTACATTTCCTTCTTTTATTTTACCGGTTGATGCACTGTCTAAAGCCTGCCATACATGCTCTTTTTTAACATGAAAGCCATTTATATCATTTAGCATTCCATCCCATGTTTCTGCAACCACGGGCAGGCCAAATGAAAAATCCTCTGTACTATTATTCGAAAATTTTTTAACACACCATTCCCCTACTGCATCCCGAACAATTCCTACACTATTTGTATTGGTAATTGCAATAGGACCATTCCCTTTTCCATAATCCTCGATATAGGGTAATCCAGTCATTTCACCATCACCATTGAGAGAAAACCATGCAGCCGGATAGCTCACATCTGTTTTGCCTTTTGGTAAAATAACTGTAACCCCGGTTCTTGCGCTTTCCTTTCCAGAACCACTAATAAGGGTTTTATAGCCAACTTCTATTCCTGGTACATCTGTAATAGAATTATATTCCCCGGTAACTCCGGCAAAGGGAATTCCTAAATCTCTGCCTCGTCGTTTTGTGGAGTCTTGAGCTTCACATAGCTGATTAAACAAGCATAAAATTGAAATAATAAATATCTGTTTCAAGTTACTCATGGGTTTTTAATTTCAGCTAACGACTATATTGTCGCATACCAATTTACTTTTTATTTTGATCAATTGGAAAATAAAAGCAACAGAACTTCTGCGAGATTGTCTAAAAATAAACCTTAGCTTGCCAATCGATAATGGATATAATTTAGCAGTCAAAGCAAAACGCATTTTATCATGGCGACGCCTTCAAAAAAAAAGAAAAAGGTAAATATATTTGTCCGCATGCATCCATTACAACGGATATTGCTGAGCCTTGGAATGTCGGCCATCGCTTTTTTCTTTATTCGAAGTAGTCATTTGAACTGGGTACTCACTGTTACTGTTTTATGGGATGCATTTGCTTTCTCCTTTCTGCTAACCAGTTGGATCGTTCTTTTTACACGCTCTGTCCCGGAGATCATACAGCAGGCAAATAAAGATGATGGAAGCAGGGTCTTTGTAATGATCAGTATTCTAATCAGTTCTTTTGCCAGCATGTTCACCGTTTTGTTATTGATCATCTCAAAAGACCAGCCGCCCGAACTGGAAGCAATTACGATGGCCTTGTCCATTGCGGGCATGATGTTTTCCTGGCTGATAGTGCATTCCATCTTTACTTTTCATTATGCTCATTTATATTATGACGAGGGAAGGGATGATACACCGGATGGCCAGGCACTTGATTTTCCAGGTACGGAGAAACCCGATTATATCGACTTTGCCTATTTTGCTTTTGTGGTCGGTATGACCTTCCAGGTTTCAGATGTTGAGATATGTTCCCGTAAGGTGAGAAGAACCGCACTGGCCCATGGTTTATTGGCATTTGCCCTAAACACTTTTGTTGTGGCGCTTACTATCAATCTGATTGCGGGGTTAAGCAAATAGCTGCCTTCGTTTTATCATACGGCAGCAATTTTTTTATTTCATTAAAAAAATAATTAGTTGACAACCTTTTTAACATATTTTGGTAAAGTTGTTGACTAAAGGAAATAAATTTTAAAAAAAATGAATAGCATATCCCGGGTCGTGTTCGCAATTGTTTTTATTGTGGCAGTACAAAGTTGTAGTAAAAAAACGCATCCTTCCCCAACAGTAATAAATACAAATACGGAAGTAACCAGCGACACTTCAGTGGCTGTTAAGAAAATAGATTCAATAGCCACCGTAAAACCGGTAGTGAAAAAGAAGCCAAAAGAATCGATTCCTAAAGTGATTACCGTTAATGACAAATATGCAAGTAAGAGTGTCGACGGCAGGTATTATTATGATTTGCAGGGCCACCGCTACTGGCGCAGTAATAAAGATGGCAAGTATTATTTGTTTAATAAGGCGATGCTTACAGATGCAAATTTTAAAAAGCCGGAATAATTTTTAGTAATACTCAGTAACGGGGAAGAGACAGCGCCGGCGTCTTGCGCGTATAAAATTCGAAGTCCGGAAGCTCGTAGATGCAGCCTGTCTTCAAAATGGTTAGGCATCCAAGCTTTACGTGATGTAACAACACCTGCTCCACGTAATTATTTTTCCACCAGGAAATCTTTAAAAGTAGCGATTAATTGCGCTTAATGTATCGGCTCATCCAACACTAGCTCAACATCATTTAACAAAAAATTCGGGAAAATATTTATTCCTGCCTATACTTTTTTACGTCTGTATATTAAGCAATTTAAAATGCTTCGTTATGAAAAATGATTCTGCACAGCAAGAGGTATTATTAATGACCGGCACCGGCTTTGCTTCCAGGCAGTACGCCGAAAGGGATTCCCCTGCTAATGCAAAAAATCTTCCGGAAAATGAAAAATTAAAAGATGCCTGCTGGAACGGATTATTAAAAGAAATGCTTCCTGAGATATTCGTATTCAATGATCCTGGTGTAAAATTATACCTATGGCAGGTAAGAGAGGCCAACAGGTTTTTCGCATTGGAAATGAGCGAATTTCCAATAGGAGTTGATAAGCATTTATCGATCGACCCCTATCGCTTTATGGAAGTTAAATTGTATAATTGACGTAACCGGTAAAAACTATGAAAATAACTCAACAGGAAAAAATGCTGTGTTGTTTCGGGTTTTTATGAATGAGGTTATACCCCTCGATGAGATTAGCAATAAGCCGCTGATTTTCTTTTTTCTTATTAAAATGAAAAATAAGCGTGTTGCCCCTGTATTCAAAAAAGAATGGCTCGGTCTTTAACCTGGTATATTCATTATTGCCCTTTTCTTCGAGCAATTCCTTTTCGAGAAAAAGGAATTTAGAGGCCAGTTCAAACTGTGCATTTGCCAAAGCCTCATTCTTCATTAAAAGAATTAATGACAAATCATCATCCTCATAATATTCCTTACAATCTGTTCTTTCAATGTATAACTTTTCCTTACTTAACCGAACTGCCATTTTTTCAAACTGGTAACTTATCAAATGGGGGCTAAGGTCATCAGCCAATAATTTGGTCAAATCACTTAATATTCCGGATATCGAGTCAGGTATCATAAAAGCGGATTTAGGAGGCTTTAATCAAAGCCCGTGCCGAATAGAAAAATACGTTAAATATCTGCATAACTAATGGGCTTCGTTGCTTGGTAAAATAGGCTGCGCAAGGTTATTGATATAATTCTCCTTAGTTTTTTAAATCGAAAATGCGCGCTGAATCTTCCGAACTTGCCTTAGTTTATTTAATAGGCAATCATTTATTCAAGACATGATCACAAACAACTATACTATCAATTTGTGATTATCACGCCGGGTTAGTATGTTAGCAGTACGATCAGCTATCAGGAAACTAATTTCAAGGAGTAAATAAACAAACCCATGTTCTCAGTAAAAATTCAATCCCTGGCAGGTTTTAACAGCACGCAGGAACAATTTGTAAAAAGAGCCATGCATAAGTTTGAGGCAGTCATGAATACCAGTTTGTTAAAAGAAAGAATATTAATGTTCGATACTATTACAGGCCATGGTTTCGAAGATAATTCAGGACTCACCAATAGGGAGATCTATGAAAAATTAATGGCAGGCAGCGAAACCTATAACCCGGAAAAAAAATTCCAGGCAGACCTTTTTTTAATATTGGAAGAAAACCATTCACCGTTCTTCTCATTAAATCCGGCAATTGGTTTTGGTCTTCCCGGTTCAAAGGAGATCACAACTTACACCTGGTGGTTTGATAAAGCATCTGAAGCCCGGTATGCCGGGCACATAGCACATGAATGGTCGCATAAAGTTGGGTTTGATCATTCATTTGAGCCAACTTCGGTAAGGCAGTTTTCCGTGCCATATGCCTTTGGGAATATTATAGAAGAATTGACAACGGGCATGTAAATAAATATCGTTCATGCTTTACTGTTACACCAGGCGATAACAATAAATGTTTCAAAAATTATGAAAGATGAAAGGACCGTCAATATAATCACAGAAAATACATTAACCAATTATAACAAAATAACTGGTTAATGTGCTTGCATTTGTCACAATAAGATATTATGTTAGTATCGAAATTCATGGTTGTAAATTATCACGTTCAAATTACTAATTTTAATAAAGGTTTTCATTTTTCAGCAACGTTGACTAAGGTGAATTTCACCCTAAATAGTTATAAAAATATCCTTTGTCTTTTATACAATTAACGATCGAATTTTTGTAAAACCGGTTAGCCGAAAACGGAATTTAGAGTAGGCAAAAAATAACAATTATGTGTAACCAACATGCCCACTTTAGTCCCGGGCAATGCATCATCCCGCCTTATATTGGCGACAAATTATCTGATAATAGTGATAAAAAGATCGCACAAAGAGCGGTAAAGAACCTTGTAGAAACTGTAAAGCTCCGGGCCAAAAGGGAATTTGTAGGCGGACTTCCTGAAAGCCAGATTCAGCTTCTTCAACCAGCAACTGCCAAAAAGAAAGCAGTAAAACTTAACATGCAGATCTATGACATGGAACACGGCACCGATCCATCTGTTGCTAAATTAGTTTGGGACAATGGGAAAGTGATAAAAAAACTTGACAAAACAGGAAAAAATGTAGTGACGTCCGGAACCGCCACCTGGGATCTTTACTATTCAATTTTCGGCCGCAATTCCATCGACAACCTGGGTCTTTTAATTAAACATTACATTCATTATTATGTAAAGTATAACAATGCCATGTGGGATGGAAATGAAATGGTTTACGGCGATGGGGACGGAACTATTTTTGGTGATTTTACCATCGACCCCGATATTATAGGACATGAGCTTACCCACGGAGTTACCCAGTATGAATCGGGCCTTGAGTATCACGTCCAAAGCGGCGCGCTGAATGAATCACTTTCCGATGTGTTTGGAATAATGGTGAAACAGCGGATATTGAACCAGGATGCAAAACAGTCTAATTGGCTGATCGGGGAAAATGTATTGCTGGGCGATCAATACGCTTTACGCAGTATGAAGGCGCCTGGCACAGGTTATGTAAATCATCCCGACCTGGGCACTGATCCACAGCCGGCTACCATGGATAAATTTGTTCAATTGCCTGATACCAGCAGGGGCGATTGGGGAGGCGTACATTACAATTCCGGCATCCCAAATTTTGCGTTTTATAATGCAGCGGTCAACATAGGCGGCTTCGCCTGGGAGAAAGCAGGAAGGATCTGGTACGATGCAATGACAGACGATGCGCTTAAGCCAAATGCCAAATTCGTAGATTTCAAAAAGCTGACCATTCAGCACGCGACAAAATTATATGGCAAAGGTAGTATTGAGGAAAAAGGGGTGAAAGATGCCTGGAAAACAGCTAAAGTGTAAGCCATGAAAATCAAGTTAGTGCAAAGCGGAGGATTTATCCCCGTAACGAAAGAAGCCGTTACAGAAGTAGACTGGACCAAAGAAGAGGGCGAACATTTTCTTAGCCAGGTTGCAATGGATAACTCAACACCTTCCCGGGTAAGAGATGGCATCGATCATACCGTAGAAATAAATAATAAGGAAGTAACTATAGATTTGGCAAAGGCACAGGGAAAATATGCGGCGGTATTTGATGCATTGAAAAAAAATTTGAAAATCGTAAAGCCGTAAATATTGTATGGTGCGGAAACATTCCAGGCTGATTTTGTAAAATACGATTTACCCGGTCTTGCTGCATTGTTCCCGGGGCATTTTCAAGCCGCTCAAAAAGTCGCCACATTTATTTTCGATAAAGGTAATGGGTGCTTATTACCAGGTTTGATAAAGACGATATTAACAATATTGTAAACTAAGTAAAACTTTAAATACTTACTCATGGAAAACGAAACCTTGTCAACAAACGAAAATACAGGCACGCTGCAGGCAGCGGATACTGATAATAAATGGTGTTTTGCCTGGCCGGCAGATGCCCCGGAAGTTCAGCCCGGCAGTGCTGAACGGGCGGCGCTGGTCAAGAATGTTAAATGGATCCCGGGCAGCGTTATAACCATTTCTTTTTTGGATGGAGATCCAGAAGTGCAGGAGAAAGTTAAGAATGTTGCCCTGCAGTGGGTGGAGCCGGGTATGGCTAACCTAACCTTCGATTTCAGAAATAATACAAACAATACAAGCATACGGATATCATTCCAGAACCCTGGCTCCTGGTCCGTGCTTGGCACTACCTGTAAAAAAATTACCAACCTGGCACAGCCCACCATGAACTTCGGCTGGCTCACAAAGGATTCAACTGATGCAGAAATTGAACGGGTAGTGTTGCACGAATTTGGCCACGCGCTTGGCCTGACGCATGAGCACATGAACCCCGGCGGGCATATTAACTGGAACCGCGACCAGGTTATAAAAGACTTATCCGGCCCTCCCAATAGCTGGTCCATCCAGCAAATCGAAAACAATATGTTCAGGACCTTTGAAAAGAACGAAACAAATTTTACAAGCCTGGATAAGGATTCGATCATGATGTACCCCTTGCCGGCAAAATGGACAACAGACGGCTTTACAGTTGGATTAAACAGCGAGCTTTCTGAGGTAGACAAAACATTTATCCAGGAACAATATCCATAATTGACGAACACATAAATTAATATAAAACTACCAGTACCCCAATGGACGACTATGCTATTGTTATAGGCCTGCAAAATTATCCGGGTATTGGAGAACCAGCCTTATCAGGTCCGGAAAATGATGCGGTCAAATTTAAAGAATGGATTCTCTCCGAAACCGGCGGCAATTTGGCTGCCGCAAACGTAATAACTATCCTTTCATCAGATTACCCGGTGAACGGCGATTCCTTTCTAAATGCCAAACCTGCATTTAATGACGTGTTTGTAGCATTTGCAAACCTGCGTAGCATTCACGATAAAAATATTAAGAGTGGCAACGGCCCAAAGGTGGGGCGCCGCTTGTATATTTTTATGTCAGGGCATGGCATCGCGCCTGTTCCATATGGTAATAAAATTCAAAAGGAATCGGCATTATTGATGGCCGATGTGGATCCTACAAATGCCGGTGCCTGGCAATATCATTTTCCGGGGGTGTACGCCGCCAGTTGGTTTGCAGACAATGAGTGCTTTGATGAGGTGTTCTTGTTTATGGATTGCTGCCGAGATATCACCATAGTGCCTTCTTCAAATATATTTTTTCCTCCAAAGGGTAATGCGGACAATGCCATCCGCTTTTACGCTTTCGCCACAAAATGGTCGAGCCGGGCGAGGGAAAAACCGATGAAGGATGCAGCCGGCAACATTTCAATAAGGGGGATTTTTACCGTCACATTGTTGCTTGGCCTCTCCGGAGCAGCTGCAGAGCCCGACCCTGCCAATCCTACGCAGGGAATTATTACAGTTGCCTCTTTAAAAAGTTATTTATACCAGAATATGAAAGGGTTTATAGCGCCTGAATTCCTGACTGCCGATGTGCAGGAGCCTGATGTGGACTATTCGCCAAAAGCTAATGATGGAAGAGATATTGTCATCAAAACTTCTGTTTTACAAACTTTTCCATTTATGATCCGTGTGCCTGCCGGTGCCACGGGTAGTATTTCTATTATGTACAATGGGATGGTGGCGGTAGCGCAGCTCCAGGTTAACTCTGCACCTGCCGAACTGCCTGTAAATCTTGCCCGTGGCAAATATTTAGCGATCGTAGCAATTAATGGAACGACCAGGTCTAAAATATTTGATGTAACCGGAACGGAAGACACCGGGAAGGAAGGTGTTGTAGATTTTAACTAAATTTATCATTATGCCTGCAGAACAATTGAAAGAACTAAAGCTATCGGTTCGCACCGGCAATGAAGCAGCAGAGATTTTTATAATTGATAGCCAGTTTCAACGTGTTGCCACCAGTATCGGACAAAAGGCTGAATTTAAACTTCAGCCTGGTTTGTATTCCGTGAAAGTGCGTGTAGGGTCTGAATACGAGGAAAAATCGGTGGCTCTGCTGACAAAGAATGAATTGGTAAATTTTGGCCCTATCCAATTTTCTACTGCTGCCCCTCTGTCCGGTACCGCACAAACGCACGATACTCAAATTGACAATGCCGTAGCGCAAAGCATCCAGGTGCATGAATACCTGGGCGAAGGGAGCCAGGTATATATTTTTGCCAGGAACTGGACCGAAAAAGATGCACCACCAACAAATTATCCGTTGCAACAGCACCCTGCCCGTGGATTAACTTTGAGAAATTCAGCTGATGAGATCCTGGTAGATTTTGGAAGTCCTGGTGTTGGCGCTTATACATCCGGCACCGACCCCTGGTCAGCCTGTAACGTGCAACTGGATCCCGGTGTATATTGCCTCTGTCTTGTAACCAATTCGGGACAAATGATCAGGCAATCGGTTGTTGCTTCGCCTGATTGGCAGACACAGGTATTTTTACTGCAGGGCAATTACAATGCCCGCGAAAATGATATACATGCTGATTTGTCGAACGGTTCGATATTCATGTCAAGGATAGGCCATGGGTTTCAATCATCCAAGCCATACAAACACTCAAAAGACCCTGATTTTCATTTAACGGAAATGGCCCGGCAGGCGCTCATCAATAACCGGCCCGCGTTGGGGCAGGAACTGCTATCCCGGATGCTTAAGCAAAAATTTACTAACCCGATGCTGGGAATTTATGCCGCTCATTTATTATTGCTGGATGATAAGGCCGACAAGTCAATACTGCCCGCTGTGATAAAAAAGCTGCGTGACCTGTTAACTAATCCGCATCCCGATATTGAAGCAATTGCACAAAAGATAAAATTACCGGGCAACTATATTTTTTCGATGCCTCCCATGTTGCATATCAGCTGGAATTATGTATTGGAAGCCTCTGTTACCCAGCCGGGTATCGTCCCTGAAAATTCTGTTGCTTCTACCATCGCCGGGGAAGCCTGGAGTGGCAGTCCATGGCTACTCTGGGGCCACTCTGCCTCCGGAGCGGATAACACCGGTATTTTATCCGGGCTATTGAAAAAACTTACCAAACTCGAATTGTCCGCAGTAGATACTTCTAATCTTGCCCCCGACGAATTGATGGCTACCAAAATGGAACTGCCGGTCACTGAAAACCTGGGTTTACAACCAGCATCACCATCCGGCGAAGCCGTTGCTCCAAAGGGAAATATTTTACCGGAAATGGATGATGAACAAATGCTTCATTTGGTACTGGCCCTGGGCATACCGCGTTTGAAGCTGGAAGCACTTATAAAAAATATAAAAGTTAATTAGGATATCCTGAAGATTTTGCCTGTTGATTAGACGTGTCAACATAATTCCCAGCTATTTACTGTTAACTTTATTAATTGACTTTAGCAGCTAATATTTGCATGAGTTTATCACCAGGATAACTAACAGGTTGCTCCGCTGGAGCAAATGCACTTTTCCTTTGATCTTACAAACACGTTATGCCGCTGGCATAAATCAGCCTGCATTTTTTAAACCTTTACCATTCAGGCATGAATGGCCAGCTGTCAACCTCGTCTTATGATTCTTACCTGTTTCACCCCCAACCCGATGTAATCCCTTGCATATTGTAAATGAAATACATTAAACCGATTTCCTTTTTCCCTTAAATTTTTTCATAATTTTTGTGCTTTTTAATGTACGCAATGGTAAGTTTTGCCCCTGTGCTCAGAAGCCCAATTCATATTTTTAAGGCTGATAAAAATCAATAATACGTATTCATAAACTTCCTATCTTGTAAATGTAAACGTGCAAAATGATACCAATTAGCGACGACAATTCAGACAGGAAAACGATACCATTTGTAAACTATATTTTTATCGCTGTCAATATCCTGGTTTTTGTGATATACCAACGGTTGGGTGCCAATCTCGATTTTACCTACAGCTATTCTGCCGTACCTGCTGAGATACTTACCGGCCACGATATTGTAACCGATCCAATTTGGGTACGTGATCCAATCAGCGGGCAGGAGGTTCAGATTCCCGGTCTTGGTGTTACTGCAATCCCCGTTTGGTTTACACTTATTACGTCGATGTTTATGCACGGTGGTTTTGCCCACCTGGGTGGCAATATGCTTTACCTCTGGATATTTGGCGATAACCTGGAAGACAGGCTCGGTCATGCGCGGTATTTTTTATTTTATTTTATATGTGGGATTATTGCGTCTCTTACACATGTATTCTCAGACTATATCTTTGGCGAAAATCATTTGATCCCAAGCCTGGGCGCTTCCGGCGCGATATCGGGTGTGATGGGGGGCTACCTGGTACTTTTTCCCACCAGGAGGGTGACGGTATTCATCATATTCCTGTTTATCCCTGTGCCTGCTTTTATAGTTTTAGGCGCGTGGATATTATTGCAGATCGCAAATGGCACAGGATATTTAGGTGGAAGTGAAGCCAGCGGGATAGCTTATGCCGCACATATCGGCGGGTTCATTGCAGGATTATTGCTGATAAAAAAGTTTCATCCAAAAGAGGAAGTAAAAATTTACCGGAGGCGATGGGGTTAAATGACCAGCTTTTGATGTATCAATTTAATTAGTCCCGGATTTAGCGTAGCAATATATAAATCACAGTAAACGAGGATGGAAAAAGATAAAGAAAAATATATCAGTCAAAGTATTCCCGTGCCGGCGGAATTTGAAGATAGCTTTTCCCATTTCTATATCGCCAAAAATAACACTGCCCAGGCCATCCATAAAACGCTGCTGCCATCTTTTCAAACCATCCTTGTCTTTAGTTTTGGTGCAGAAATTTCATTTACTTCTAATTGTCAATCGACGATACCTATTGACAAATGCGTTGTTTTAGGGCCCGTTAAACAACCGGTCAATTATACATTGACACCGGGCGCCGATATGTTAGTGATCAATTTTAAGCTCGATGCGTTTTATCGTTTCTTTGGCCAGGCCATTGCATCTTCACAGTTCCCCGTTCACCCCGACGAGTTATTAAATGACAACTGTTTTGCCAATCTCCGGCATATATTAAAAGACCTTGATACCCTCACGGAAAGAATAAATTTTATCCTTGAATTTTGTAAACCGTATTTAAAAAAGGCAGACGCCGACCTGCTCCTGGTGGCTAATTTCGAAAGTAACAGCCCGTTAGATCCAGTAAAGTCAGCTGCCCTGGAAACAAATCAAAGTACACGTACCATTCAACTCAAACATAAAAAACGCCTGGGCTACAGCGCAAAAGAAATAAACCGCTACCAGCGCTTCCTGCAAGCCATCGAACTCCTGGAAAATATTGTTTCATCCGGTAATAAAAAGGTAGACTGGTTCGAGGTCATCGACCAATGCGGCTACTACGACCAGAGCCAGCTGATTCATGATTTTAACCATTACCTCGGCCTTTCGCCAGGGCAGTTCCTTAAATTTCAACAGGATATTTGTATCACCAGGCCCCAATAGATTTTTCTAAAGTAATGGTAATTTAACTTTAATACTTCGCGACCAGGACAACCGGTATTTTCACGACTAAAATAAGGAGCAACAATTTGAATTGCACCTGTTTTTAACGATGTGGTAACCTGCAAGCAATATCTTTGCAACTTATTATTTCACCATAAAAATTTTAAAAAATGGAAGTCAAGATTGGTATTAAACAGGATAATCTTTCCGCGGTAGCACATTCTCTCGGTAAGATACTTGCAGATGAATTCGTGTTGTACACAAAAACACGGAAAGCGCATTGGAACGTGGAAGGACCGGATTTTTACAACAAGCATACTTTTTTTGAAAAACAATATGGTGAGCTGGAGCAGATCATCGATGACGTGGCTGAACGTATCAGGACCCTTGGCCATTATCCACCGGCTTCATTGAAAGAATACCTGGAACTGACACACCTTACAGAAAAATCTCCCGGCAAAAATGATAGCCTGTCATTTATAAAGGAATTGCTGATCGATCATGAAAGCATACTGATACACCTGCGGGAAAATATAGATGATTACGCAAAAGCGCTTCACGATGCCGGAAGCAGCGATTACATAACCGGCCTGATGGAAACGCATGAAAAAATGGCCTGGATGCTGAGGTCACATTTAAAATAGTGTAGCCTTTTTTACAAGACATATTTATTTGAACATTGCGTGCTGAACATTGTTTATTGAGCATTTGATTTTATTTAAATGCTCAATAAACAATGTTCAATATTCAATTGTAGAAATTAGGCAGTAGTGATTTTCTGAAGTAGCTCGTAGCTGAATGTACTGTAAACTAATGCAGTTGTATTGCATAAAAAAAATCAGAACCCGAAAATCTATAGCATGAGTAAAAATGTTGCGGACCAGGTGGTAGAAATGCTTGTCGCCAATAATGTAAAAAGGATCTATGCTGTTACCGGCGACAGCCTTAATAAACTGAATGATGCTGTACGAAGAAGCGGCAAGATCAAATGGATACATGTAAGGCATGAAGAAGCCGGCGCTTATGCAGCAGCGGCAGAAGCCGAACTGGACGGACTGGCCTGTTGCGCAGGTAGCAGCGGCCCCGGTCATGTGCATTTGATCAACGGTTTATATGATGCACACCGCTCGGGTGTTCCTGTAATAGCGATTGCTTCTACGATCAATACGGAAGAATTTGGCACCGACTATTTCCAGGCAACCAATACCATTAAATTATTTGATGATTGTAGTTGCTATAACCAGGTTGCGGCAACTGCCGGCCAGGCTCCCCGCATGTTACAATCCGCTATTCAACATGCTATCCATCACAAAGGAGTTGCAGTGTTCGGCCTTCCCGGGGATGTGGCTGCATTAGATGCTGAAGAAAGCACCACCGCTATGTACAATTACAGGAACGAAACAATTATGCGACCGGTGGATACAGCATTGGAGGCTATGGCGGACCTGTTAAATCAGAACAAAAAGGTTTCCATTTATTGTGGCATTGGCGCAAGGGAAGCACACGATGCAGTCGTTGAATTGGCAGCCTTGCTCAAGGCGCCGGTCGGGTATTCTTTTCGGGGTAAAATGGGCATTCAATACGACAATCCTTATGAGGTCGGAATGACGGGCCTGCTGGGCCTTCCGTCCGCTTACCATAGCATGCACGAATCTGATGTCGTACTATTGTTAGGCACTGATTTTCCATACACGCCTTTCATGCCATCAAAAAATAAAATCATCCAGGTAGATGAAAAACCTGAACGCCTCGGCCGCCGGGCAAAGTTGGAGCTGGGACTTTGCGGTAAAATAAAAGACACCGTTGAAGCATTATTGCTTTTGATAAAAGATAAAACGGATGATAGCTTTCTGAAAGCGCAATTACATTTGTACGACAAGGTAAAAGACCATTTGCAAACCTATGTTAATGATGAGGGAAGTGAAGATAAGATCAGTCCGGAATTTGTGGCGTCGACTATCAATGAGCTGGCGGATGATGACGCTGTTTTTACCGTAGATACAGGTATGTGCTGCGTTTGGGGCGCCCGATACATACAGGCCACGGGAAAAAGAATAATGCTGGGCTCTTTTAATCACGGTTCGATGGCCAACGCAATGCCGATGGCGATCGGTGCATCATTGGCCTACCCGCAAAGACAAGTCGTTGCCCTCTGCGGCGACGGAGGAATTTCGATGTTACTCGGTGACCTGGCAACTATACAGCAATACCGCCTGCCGGTAAAATTAGTAGTATTTAATAACCGGTCCCTTGGTATGGTAAAGTTGGAAATAGAAGTGCAGGGCCTCCCTGATAACGAAACCGATATGGTAAATCCTGATTTTGCCCTCATCGCGCAGGCGATGGGATTTAAAGGAATCAATGTGAGCCGGCCGGAAGATGTGAGGAGTTCACTGGTACAGGCGCTTAACGAAGCCGGCCCGGTGCTTGTCAATATCATGACCAATCCTGCATCATTGGCAATGCCTCCTAAAGTGGAATGGGAGCAGGTAAAAGGTTACGCGATAACCATGAGTAAGCTGATCCTTGGCGGGCGCATGGATGAAGTATTGGACACAGTTAAATCAAATTATAAACATTTATCGGAATTAATATAATACATGACATTGTTGTTGTCCTTTCGTTTTCTTACAATTTTAAAACATTGGTAAAGTAGAATTTTGTCGGATAAAATTATACGACAATGTCAAAAATACCTTCCATTCTTATTACCGGCGCCACAGGCAATACCGGTACTGAATTAGCAAAACAACTGTCCTTGCGGGGTGTCCCCTTTCGCGCCATGGTGCGCTCGCTGGAAAAAGCTACCGCGCTCGCTTCGCTTGAAGGAGCCGAAATTGTTACCGGCGACTTTAGCGATCCGGCAAGTATTACCAATGCTTTAATTGGTATCGAACACACTTTTTTATTGACCAACTCATCGGAGCAGGCAGAAAAACTACAAGGTGATTTTATTGATATTGCCCGCGGCGCAGGTCTTCGGCATATTGTGAAACTTTCCCAATTGGCTGCGGACATACATTCACCCGTACGTTTTCTTCGATATCATGCAGCGGTGGAGCAAAAGATTAAAGAGTCGGGCATTGCATACACTTTCCTGCGGCCAAATTTATTTATGCAGGGTCTGCTGGGCTTTCGCGATCCGATTGTACAACAGGGTAAATTTTTTGCTTCGATCGGCGATGCGAAAATAAGCTTGGTGGATATCCGGGATATTGCTGCGGTTGCTGTTGAGGCACTGATCGATAAAAAACACGAAGGCAAAATTTATGACTTAACCGGCCCCGAAGCATTGACTCATGAAGAGATAGCGGCGCACCTTTCCCGCATGCTTGGCCGTGAAATAAAATTTATAAATGTATCACCAGCCGATATGAGGCAGGCAGTAATAGCTGCAGGCTTTCCCGAATGGCAGGCGGACGGGCTGATCGAAGATTACGCCCATTATTCACGCGGAGAAGCAGCTGCTATCTCCCGGGCAGTAAAGCATGTAACGGGACGGGCTCCACGCAATTTTGAAACCTTTGCAAGGGATTATGTTGCCGCGTTTTCATAAGCCACGGGTTTATGCCACGAATGCACGAATGAATACAGGAGCTTTAGATTTTAAATGCAATCTGAATAGTTTTACGACCTGGGTTTAATTATTTTGTTAGATTATGCGGTCTGTAGCGAATTGGTTATGGCAACATTTGAAATTTTCTTCTACCAAAATTGCCTCTATGAGGCTTATCTTAATGACATTACCTGCCCCACCAGGTTTACCCACAGTTTTCCGTCGTGGCAATTGGCGCCATTCGTAGCAAAAAATATTATATTTATAAAATTATCCCGGCAACCAACCACGCTGTTAAATACCTGACAATGGCAGAAATAAAGCATTTAAATCAAAGCGACATATCAGACATCGAAATTCCTGGATTAAAAATCGAGGAGCTCAAATGGGAAACCAGGGATGACATCCATCAATCAATTTATGCGCTCTACCAATATGCAGAGACCGCCGCAAACGACTCTATTAATTGGTATGGAAAAAACAAAAGATCCAAAGGCCGTAGTTCCCGGTTGCTGAGGGCACTCGCAATTATCTTCACTACATTGGGAGGATTGGCGCCCATAATCAGTTCTGTAGGCGGATTGGCAAAAGAATTATTGAATGACAAGTTAACGGTTGTATTTATCGGGCAATTGGGTTACTTGTTTCTCGGGCTCGCCGCAGCATGTATTGCCTTCGACCGGTTCTTTGGATTTTCCTCCGGCTGGATGCGCTATATCACAACAAAAATGTCACTGGAAAGGGCCTTGTCGGAATTTAGAATGGATTGGGCAATAATGTTGTCGAAGATTGGTGCATCAGCATTGACACCCGACCAGGTTCAATTAATGATCAGGCGGTTAAAAGAATTTTTGGTGTTGGTCAATAACAGTGTTGAGCAGGAAACGCTCACCTGGGTATCTGAATTTAAAACCAATCTGGCTGAAATTGAAAAAACAGCAAAAACTCAAAGCGAGGCGACAAGGCCCGGAGCTATTGCAGTTACCGTAACCAACGGAATGGACACCGAAGATGGCTTTACGGTCACACTTGACGGAATGGATATCAGGGTGGTACATGGAACAAAATACCAGATCGGCTATGTTTCGCCTGGTACTCATAAAATTTCAATAAAAGGCAAGATCAATGGGGAGAGTTTAGATGCGTCGGAATTAATAAGTGTATCGCCCGGCGAGACGGCTGCCGTAACACTTGCGCTTCCGGTAAAGCAGGCGCAACCATGATAAATGTTCCGGAGAGTATAGAACCGCTGTCGGGGGCAGCCCTTGCGGAACAAACCGTTTTATAAATTGAACTACTCTTCTATCGTCAAATTTCCCTGGATTGTAAATTTCTTCCCGGTCATGACAGTCAACGGGTTTCCCTGCGAAATGGTTACCGGCACATTTAAGATACACTCCCCCGTACCCGCCGGGTTTATCACAATGGCCGAATATGGTGGCAACGGCGATGGCGGAATAACATTGTTGCTCCAGTTTGCTGCCACGTTCCAGTTTCCATTACCGGTAAAAGTGTAACTGCTCAACACCGTTACTTTTTGAAAATTCTTACTGAGGTTGCCGCAATACGAGGCATTAAAAAGCAGCGCACTGGTAAGTGTATTAAAACTGGTACCCACAAAACTATTCAGGGACGGCGACGCAGTTGAATAAGATAACCCATATACTGTGTAATTGTTGCTTCCAGGGTAGGTGGTACTGTTGCTTAGATTTGCCGTTGACGCAATCGATTTTACCAGGTTGGTCGCCCTGTCAACAACTACGTACAAATAATTGAATGCCACTCCCGGGTTGGGCGGATTGCTATAAATATTTCCGCCGGCAACTGCCACGCTATAATTAAATGGTAACACAGGAAAAGTGGCATTAAAAGTGCCGGCAACCAGCACATACCTGCCCGGTAATAAGCTGGCCGATACAGAAGGGTTAATGGTCGTAGGGGTTAAGCCGGTCACGCAATTGGATGTGATGAAATTATTACAGGGAAAAGACGGATCGAAGGATTCGCGGTATAAATTATAAACAAGCCCATAAGTAGAAGGAGTAAAAGTGTAAGTGCCGGAAGTTGTCACCGTAAATGGATGGGTATTGAACCTGTAAGCACCGTTAAATTCATAAGTGGCACAGGAAGAAATGCTGGTATTGTAGATCGTTAAAAAAGTAGCTGGGTTAGCGGTTGTAATAGTTCCGGATGGAGCTAATGGCGTCCCATATTGTGCACTTAAGGATAGGTTGAGCGATGTACTCCCTGCAGCAAGCGATAAACTGTCTGCCGGTGTAATGGTAGTTCCATCGGCTGCGCAACCGGAAGCAATGGTTATATTGCCCGCATTGATGTTAAAAAATATATTGTTGACAGCCTGCACCCTGATTCTTCCTGTAGTTGTGGAAACGTTGGGCACAGTAACACTTTGACTTCCGTCATTAATTGTACCGCTCACCAGGGTGTACGGATAAGTTATTCCGCCATCGGTTGAAAATAAAATATCCACCAACGCACAATTCACCGGGGCATTGTTGGTAGCTGCAACATTCCACGTAACGTTTTGTGAAGAATTGCTGGGCCAGGTAACAGCAGTTGATTGTGAAGTTATGCTAAATGGCCCCGCGGCCCCGCTCACATTCACCGCGACATCCGCATCTGAAGTGCAGCCACCCAACGAAGATTGGTCGCGTGCCGTCAGCCGGAAATGCAAGACACGCGTAACAGCTGGCAATATTTCATACGCCGGCGATACCCCTGCAGCTATATCAGCTATTTTAGGAAAGGTCCTGGTATTGCCGGTGCCGGCCGGCGGGTAGGAGCGAAAGTTAGGGCCCGCGGTATTGCTTGCAGAAGGCGGAGTGGTGGTAAGCAAATTGCCATCCACCTGTTCCCAGTTATACAACAGCCCATTACCATCCGCATCGGTGCCGGTAGCGGATAAAGTAAATGGAGTAGAAGCAGGGATATTGTAGGAGATAGCGGGCAATGTCAACACAGGCGCGCTGTTTCCCGTTGCTATAGGTGTCACACAATTGCCGGCTCCAATAATATACGCCTGGATCAGGGCAATACTACCGGCATGAAAATACATTTCTGCATAACTGACGTAAGTGTTACAATCAGGATACCCGCCATAGCTCATTAACGTGCTGCCACCACCCGGCTCAAATGCGGCAGAAGCCGTGGCAAAGCCGCTGCAGGTGCCTACATTGGATGAATAACTATGCGGGGAGCCAAACAAGTGGCCTATCTCATGCGCAACTGTAAGGTCGAAAGCCAATCCCTGTGGCCCGGCAACCGGGTTCAGACCACGCCCGGCATCTACGCCGGCGGCGCCTTTGCCCTTGCTGCTGGCATTGCAAACAAATCCAAACGGTACCGGCACATAACCCCTGTTCCACCCCTTGTTAAAAACAATACCCAGGTCATAAGCTGCTGTTCCGAGAATATTATCCATGGCAACCTGGTTGGCATTCGTAGCCGCATCATCCAGGAATACATTTCCTCCCGGGTAAGGGTCAGTAGCGGCATTCGTAAAAAGAATACTGTTTGGCGCGACAATATTGAACCGGATATTAAGATCCCTGTCGTACACCGCTATTACATTATTGATACTAATAGTAATATAGGTTAGCGCATTTGCCTGGTTTCCAGCCCAGGCAGTGTATTCTGCAGTTGCGGCAACAGCCAGCCTGTATGTCCGCCTGCCACAGTCGCCCGCAGCAATATCAGCTGGTTTTAATGCTTCGGTAAACAACGCATTAGTAGACCTGGCCCCGCATTGGGCCATCTGTATTTTTTCATCCCTGGAATAAAAAACTATATGAGTGCCGGCGTCTGTATTATTTGCGGGATTGATATAAACATCGCCTTTTTCAGAAAATATGATCCCACTGATACCTGCTGCAGTCAGAGTGATCCTGCCGAGGGAAGATTTACTTACGGGGTCTGATAAAGTATATGTTTTGAGATGACTGAATTGTTTTGCATACCCGGCGTCCCAGATGGGCGATTCAAGAATGGATGCAGGCAGGCTGCTTCCATCCGGTAACGGCATAGAAAAAGACAGGCCTTTTGTAAACTTTGCATCTGTGCGTTCCAGCGGCGCAGTTTGAAGCATCGCTCTCAATTGCACAAGGTCAATTTTTGAAAGAATAAATTTTTCCGTGGCCGGGTTTCCGGCTAAAGATCTGTAACGGTTATACGAATGGTTGTCGGCTTTGCTCCACAAGGATTGCTGGGCGCTTAGCAGATCGGCCTGTAAAATGAAAAAAGTGAGGGCCCCGTATAGGAATAGTTTCGCTTGCATCGTCAGGAGATTTTGGCTATTTCAAATATATATTTTATTGAATGGAATTCATAATAGACTTATTGAATGGTTATATTTGAAATATACCCAAAACGCATTGCTGAATGGAGTTACAAATTAACTATTTCAGCCAGGGCCAGAAAGATGTCTAAAAACCTGATATGGGAAGGAAGGATTTATAATTTATAAATATGGGAAACACATTCGTTTTATATATTTCGTTGATCATCGTGATATTGCTGCTGGTGATGTTGGCGAAGTGGCTCAGGATCGCCTACCCGGTTGTATTGGTATTAGGCGGACTTGTGTTGAGCATACTCCCTGGCTTGCCTATCATCAAAATAGATCCCGAAATGATCTTCATCATTTTTCTTCCGCCGCTGCTTTACGAGGCGGCCTGGTACACTTCCTGGAAGGATTTTTGGCGGTTTCGGAGAGTGATCACGAGTTTTGCTTTTATCATTGTAATAATTACGTCCCTGGTGATCGCCCTGGTGTCCAACGCAGTTATACCTGGGTTTACGCTGGCACTCGGATTTTTGCTGGGAGGCATTGTATCTCCGCCTGACGCGGTATCGGCAACCTCTATATTAAAAACTGTGAAGGTGCCTAAAAGTCTTACTGCTATCCTCGAGGGGGAAAGTCTGCTAAATGATGCATCGAGCCTGATCGTATTCCGCTTTGCATTGCTGGCGGTAGGAACCGGCCAGTTTGTTTTTCACGAAGCAGCTACAAGTTTTGTACTGGTTATCGTTATGGGGACCTTAATGGGGATCGTTATCGGCCTGGTTTATTACGCGCTGCATAAATGGCTGCCGACGGATCCGAATATCGATACCGTATTGACGCTTACCGCCCCATATGTAATGTATCTTGCCGCGGAAAGATTTCATTATTCCGGTGTACTGGCTGTTGTAAGCGGCGGGCTTTTTCTATCTGCGAGGAGCCATCGTTTTTTGAGTAATACCAGCAGGTTGCGGGGTGCCAATGTTTGGTCCGCCCTTGGCTTTGTTTTAAATGGCCTCGTATTTATGCTGATAGGACTTGCGCTGCCCGGGATCGTTGCACAATTAGGTTCCGTAAGTCTGCCCACTGCCATTTGGTATGGCGTTCTCATAACGGTTGTCCTGGTGATTTCCAGGATCATTTGTGCGCTTGGCGCCTCAGTTTTTACAACCTTTATCAGCCGGTTCATAACAACCGCTGACAGTCATCCCGGTTGGAGGGGCCCGTTGGTTATTGGCTGGGCCGGCATGCGGGGAGTGGTGTCATTGGCGGCCGCATTATCGATACCGCTTTACCTTGATAATGAAGTACCCTTTCCTCAGCGGAACCTGATCCTGTTTATCACTTTTACCGTTATCCTGCTTACGCTGGTCGTACAGGGACTAACCTTACCACTCGTTATCCGGTGGGTAAACCTGCAGGACCCTGATCACCGCTTGCCTGAGAAGGAGCAGGACCTTTTAGTACGAAGACAACTTGCCGAACACAGTTTGAAGTTCCTCGATGAGGTACATACTGAAACACTTAAACATAGTAAACCGGTACAGCAATTAAGAGCAAGATTTGAGCTCGATGAATCTTTGCCGGATAATGAAAGTGTGGTGAGGCATGAAGATTACCGGAAAGTGTATTTTGAGTTGCTAAAAAGACAACGGAAGTTTTTACAAGAGCTAAACAAAAAGCCGGAAACCGACGGCGATATCATCAGGAAATACCAGGACATGCTTGATCTCGAAGAAGAAAAATTAAAGATGAAATATTAATCGCCAAAAATCGAAGTTTTTGAAAATTATGGCTGACCGGTAAACGGATTTTCACAAAGACCGGGTAGGATTGCAGGGGCAATGGCGTTGACCGTCGCAGCATACACACCTGGTACAAAACTAACGTTAATAATAAGCCCTTCCTGCTATTAGCTATTATTTAAATATTGATTTCTCTACCTTTGCTGTCACAATTATTAATCAATAAATTTTACAATTATGCCCGGTTTTGAATTTTTTGACGAACAGGAACGTAAAGAAGTAAATGATGTAATGGAAACTGGTATCCTGATGCGGTACGGTTTTGATGGAGCCCGCAAAGGTCATTGGAAAGCAAAAGAACTGGAAGAAGCGATCGTAGATACTTTTGGATGCAAATACGCCCAGTTGGTTAGCAGCGGAACAGCTGCTTTGACAACGGCCCTCAGTGCGCTGGGAGTGGGCTATGGCGATGAAGTAATTATTCCTTCCTTTACGTTTGTAGCAAGCTTCGAAGCTATCATAAGCGTAGGCGCCATCCCGGTATTGGTGGATGTGGATGATACTTTGACCCTCAGCCCTGCAGCTGTGGAGAATGCCATTACTTCAAAAACAAAATGTATAATGCCGGTACACATGTGCGGCAGCATGGCGGACATGGACGCATTGGTGGATATCTGTAAGGCGCACAACCTGTTACTCGTGGAAGATGCCTGTCAAAGTATCGGCGCAACTTATAAAGGCAAAAAATTAGGCACCATCGGTGACGCAGGTACTTTTAGTTTTGATTTTGTAAAGACCATTACCTGTGCCGAAGGCGGTGTCGTGATGACCAACCGCCAGGATGTATATATTTCAAGCGATGGCTACAGCGATCACGGCCACGACCATACAGGCACAGATCGGGGCGCGGACCTTCATCCTTTTATCGGTTATAATTTTCGTATCAGTGAATTGCATGCTGCGGTTGGGTTGGCACAAATTAAAAAACTGGATAATTTTTTAGCGATCCAGCGCAGGAATAATAAAGCGCTAAGAAAAATACTTGCTGACATACCGGAAATTTCTTTTAGGCGCGTACCTGATGAAGAGGGCGACAGCTGTACTTTTTTGAGCTGGTTTCTGCCTACCCCTGAAATTGCGAAAGGGGTTGTTAGTGAATTGAGGTCACAGGGAATCCTGCCTGGAAATTTTTATTGGTTTGACAACAACTGGCATTATATCAGGAAATGGGACCACTTAAAAAATTCGACCACGCTCAATAAATTACATCCAGACCTGAAGGCCGCCATTATTCATCATGCCGGCAAAGATTTTTCTGCCAGTGATGCGGTAATGGGCCGTTGTATTTCCACACTTATCAGCCTGTTATGGACCGAAGAACAGATTGCTGAAAAGGGCCGCCAAATGGCGACGGTTATAAAAAAAGTGTTGAATGAACATGCGGTAACTTATTAAAATCATTGTATCTTGGGAAGAGCCTTCAAGATATAGCACATGAGAAATAATAACCGTCGCAGTTTTTTACAAAGAGCAGGGGCACTAACAGCCACTGCTTTTTTTTCTTCATTGCTGCAGCCTTCCTGGGCGAAGGGATTGGAAAAAGCATTGTGCGGTGCGGAGGGTGTAAGTGCTGCCGACCTGGCAACCGAGGAAGAATTCTGGTATTATATCCAGCAATCATTTACTGTTTCTCCCGGCTTGATCAATTTAAATAATGGTGGCGTTTCGCCTGCGCCTAAAACCGTGCAGGATGCGATGAAGCGTTACTATGATTATTGCAATGAGGCGCCCAGTTATTACATGTGGCGCATCCTCGACCAGGGCCGCGAACCATTGAGAAAAAACCTCGCGAAGCTGGCCGGCTGCGACGCCGAAGAGATCGCCATCAACCGCAATGCTTCAGAAGGATTGGAAACAGTAGTGTTCGGCTTACAATTAAAGGCAGGCGATGAAGTGGTGCTTTCCAAACAGGATTATCCCAATATGATCAATGCCTACAAGCAACGCGAAATGCGGGACGGGATAAAATTAATTTGGATAAATCTCGAGCTGCCAAGCGTGGATGAAAATTATTTAGTACAACAGTATGTAAAAGCATTTACCCCTAAAACAAAAGTTGTCCATATCACGCATATCATTAACTGGAACGGCCAGATCCTTCCGGTAAAAAAGATCGCAGTCGAAGCCCATAAAAAAGGAATCGAGGTGGTAGTGGATGGCGCGCATTCATTTGCCCATTTCGATTTTAAGGTGCCTGACCTGGATGCTGATTATTTCGCTTCCAGCTTACATAAATGGCTTTATGCACCCATCGGCAGCGGCATGTTATATGTGAAAAAGGAAAAGATCAAAACTATTTACCCATTATTCGCGACCAGCGAAAATCCTTTAAAAGACGATATCAGGAAATTTGAAAACCTTGGGACAAGGCCTTTCTTTATTGAGCAGGCAATTGGAAAAGCAATTGAATTTCACGAGATGATCGGCAGCGAACGAAAAGAAAAGCGGCTTCATTACCTGAAAAATTACTGGATGGAGAAAGTACAGCATGTTCCAAAAGTAAAGCTGAACACTTCGCTTGATGCAAAATGGGGCTGTGCAATCGGTAACGTAGCGATAGAAGGAAAAAAGCCCGGTGAACTGGATTCTTTCCTCTTTGACAAATACAAAATTCATACGGTGGGCATTGTGTGGGAAAATATAAATGGGGTGCGGATCACCCCCAATGTGTACACAACGCTTGAAAATTTAGATGTGTTGGTAGAAGGGATAACGGCCTTTGCAAAGATTTAAAAACTTCACTAAGTAAAACTAAACCACCCCTTTTGTACGGAAAGTAATTCCACAAATATTTACGAGTAAATTGGCGTTATATCTGTAAGAGAAAAAGCAAAATGATAATTAACCAATGGTAGCCTATGTACCTATCATGTCAAAACCCTATTTGGTTAACTCATAAATTGGAAACACTTCGCCTGTGTTTCCCTTCCATACGGTCGCAATCTTCTACACTTCCCAATCTAAAGCGAAAAGGAATTTTAGTAGCTTTCTCTAATTTAATTTCCTGTTTACAAAAAAATCCTAATTGTGTTACATAAAAATCAGGAGCGATAACCGGTGTAACTGTTGTGTTAGCGGTAAATTTTGTAATGGAAAATACCGGGCTGGCGATTGGCTTATTTGTAGCTTGCAGCAATAACATTTTTGGAGATTTTTCAACCAAATCCTGAGAAAAACCGCGCGCTGCTACAAAAATCATGCAAAAAATAATAATTTTATGTTTTTTATACACTTTACATAGTTGAATGTGTGTAAATTTACGGTTTTAAAGCATAAATAGTTTTAAAGTTCGTTTACAATAAAACCTAAATGAGCATTTTTAACAGCTTAGTCTAATCAATACCTATTAAATGCTAAAACCAGTTTTAAATCCACTAACTAAAATAATTATTTACACAAAAAATCGTTTCTAAGGATTAGAATTAAAAAATATGGCTTTAAGTCAGGGACTATATCAAAGACAATTACAAAAATTATCGCCCCAGCAAATTCAATTAATGAAATTGCTGCAGGTGCCAACTGCCCTGTTGGAAGAAAGGATCAAAGAAGAACTGGAAGAAAACCCGGCCCTGGAAACAGGTGAGGAAGAAGAAGCAGAAGAATTTGAAAATGATACGACTGAAGAATTTGAATCTAAAGAGGATGAGTTTGACCTGGATGGCAGCAAGGATGAATATGAAAATATCGACATAAGCGACTATGTGCAGGACGGAGATGATGATATCGCGGATTATAAAATGAGGGATGAAAATTATCCTGAGCAGGATGATAACAAAGTAATTCCTCATAAAGTAGAAACAGGGTTTAATGAAATAATGCTGGAGCAGGTAGGGCAATTGAACCTGGATGAACACAAGCAGCAGGTGGCCGAACAGATCATTGGCAACCTGGATGACGATGGTTATTTAAGAAGGGATATCGGTGCAATAGTAGATGACCTGGCTTTCCGGCAGAATATACAAACGACTGAAGAAGAGATCGCGGAACTGATAGTACAAATACAGCAATTTGATCCGCCGGGCGTATGCGCCAGGAACCTGCAGGAGTGCTTGCTGATCCAATTGGAAAGAAGGGTGGGCGAAGGTGATGCAGTGGAAATGGCCATAAAAGTATTGGATAAATACTTTGAGGAATTTACCAAAAAACACTACGAAAAGATCCAGCGTGGATTAAATATCACGGATGACCAGTTGAGGGATATTATCAACCAGATAATAAAATTGAATCCTAAGCCAGGTGGCAATATCGGCGAAAGCAGCAAGGGTGAAGGCTACGTAATTCCTGATTTTTTTATTATCAATAATAACGGCAAACTGGAGCTAACGCTCAACAGCCGGAATGCTCCTGATCTTCGGATAAGTGAAGGCTACCGCGATATGCTGAAAGATTATGACCGTGGCACAAAGAAAGACAAAAGACAAAAAGAAGCCGTATTATTTATCAAGCAAAAGATTGATTCGGCAAAGTGGTTCATCGATGCCATCAAACAGCGCCAACATACTTTATTGAGTACTATGGAGGCCATCATGAATTACCAGTACGAATTCTTTTTAACAGGTGATGAAACAGAAATGAGGCCGATGATCTTAAAGGATATCGCAGAAAAAACAAACCTTGATATCAGTACCGTAAGCCGTGTTGCCAATAGCAAATTCGTGCAGACTGAATTTGGTACCTACCGGTTAAAATTCTTCTTTAGCGAGAGCCTGCAAACCGACAGTGGAGAAGAAGTAAGTACGCGTGAAGTAAAAAAGATCCTAAGCGACCTGATAGAAGCGGAAAGTAAAAAACATCCGTTGAGTGATGAGCGGCTAACTGAATTGTTGCAGGAAAAGGGCTATAACATTGCGAGGAGGACAGTTGCTAAATACCGCGAACAACTCAATGTTCCGGTGGCCAGGTTAAGAAAGGAATTGTAAGCATTGAACCTACGCATTAAAGTGATCCAGGGAGAAAATATCATATGAATATTACAGACCAGGCTTTGGAGAAAAAGGAACTGACTTCGTCGGTTGTCGCGCAGCATCAGCCGGTAACCAGGTTTTTTGCCCACCTGTTGTCATACGTTTTTCACCCGCTTTTTATTCCCTTGTACGTTACCGCATTTTTAGCATTTGTACATCCGGACTATTTTTCCGGCTTTAGTTTATTGGGCAAAAAGAAGTTATTATTACTGATTACGATCAATGCTTTTGCGTTTCCCGCCATCACGGTCTTATTATTGAAGGCCCTGGGATTTATTGATTCTCTTTTCTTAAAGAGTCAGAAAGACCGCATCATCCCTTACATCGCTTCCATGACCTTTTACTTTTGGACACAATATGTGCTAAGAGAGCAAAATTATGTGCCGAGGATTTTGGTAGCCTTTATGTTTGGTGTTTTTATATCCTGCTCAGCAGCATTAATTGCAAATATTTATTACAAGATAAGTATGCATGCGATTGGCATGGGTGGATTGACCGGTGTGTTTCTAATTGTGATGCGGGAGAATACTATGTTAATGACCTGGCCCTTATCGCTGGCCTTTTTGCTTACGGGCCTGGTATGCACTTCCCGGATGATCATAAGTGATCACCGCCCAAAAGAGATATACGCCGGGTTTATAGTAGGACTTGTTTGCCAGTTTGTCGGCGCGGCCATAAATTTATAAATAAGCCTTGTACCCGGATCTTACAGTATATTTTACCTATCCCTCCTCCTTAATAAGTGGTTTTAGTTGTTCCGCAAGTTCTGGTGTCACCGTAACGCCATGTACCTCAAGCGCATGTTGGGCGGCCTGGTTCAATACTTCTTCTTCAGTGGTGGCACTTATAACTCCCTGGCAATCAAATCCAGCATCACTGCAGTGTAATGTTTTCATGATTTAAAGTTTAATTTAGAAAAAGATTTTAAAATGTCTTTATTGATACTTTGAGAGGTAAACTACGGTCCTTATCGACCGGTATAACATCGGCCGCAGTTGCTTTGGGTCAATTCTCAGGCTTAGATTTCCGTTTGAAAAATTAAATTACTATTTAATTCCCATAAACACTCAAAAATTTGATCCGCATGATTTTTAACTGTTCCCAGTTAAAGCCACTGTCAGCCATTTCTTCCTGTGCTATTTGCAGGCTGCTTGTTTCACAGGATTTAAAATAATCAATGATCTCTTCCTGTTCGTATTGATCTACCAGTTCATTGATAGCATAATCCAGGTTTAGCTTGGTGCCACTGGCAACAATGGTTTCCATCTCCTCCAGCAACTCGTCTATTTTGAGGTCCTTGGTTTTTGCAATGGTTTCCAGCGGGATCTTTTTATCTACATTCTGAATGATAAATATCTTGTTGTTGTTCCTGTTTACCACTCCCTTCATCACAAAATCATCCGGTTTTTCTATTTCATTTTCGGTTACATATGCGGCGATCAGGTCCACAAATTTTTTACCGTAACGAATAGCTTTGCCCTTACTTACGCCCTGGCATTTTTCCAGTTCTTCGGTAGTAGTCGGATACATCGTCGCCATGTCTTCCAGGCTGGTTTCTAAAAAAATAACAAAGGGTGGCAGTTTCTTTTCCCTGGCTACTTTTTTCCTTAGGTCCTTCAGCATTTCCAACAATTTTTCATCCGCCGCACTGGTTGCTACCGCGGCCGAATTACCTTCATCATCATCTGCATCTGCTCCTTCAAATAAATTGTTAAGCACTATTTTAAAAGAAACCGGTTTCTTTAAAAATGCCTCTCCCTTTTTGCAAAACTTCAGTACGCCATATTCCTCAATGTCTTTTTTTATAAATCCTTCCAGGATCATTTGACGCATCAGCGAGTTCCAGTAATGCTCATCCTTATCTTTCCCGATACCAAAAAAGTCCCTTTCATCATGCCGGAACATTTTTACCTGTGGATTAGGTTTACCCAACAAAATGTGCATCAGGTAATCCATCGTAAACTGCTCATCCAACCCTTTAATAATTTTAAGCACCTGCTGCGTTTCTGTTTTTGCCTCCAGTAATTCTTTAGGGTTGTTACAGTTGTCGCACATATTGGTACATTGCCCGGTATCATATCCTTCGCCAAAATAATTCAGCAGGATCTTCCGGCGACATACGGCGCTCTCCGCATAAGAAACCGTTTCATTGATCAGTTGCGCACCCACTTCTCTTTCGCTCAACGGTTTATCACGCATAAGGTGCTCCAGTTTGGCCACATCCTTATGAGAATAATACAAAATACATTTTCCTTCCATGCCATCCCTGCCCGCACGGCCGGTTTCCTGGTAATAATTCTCAATTGATTTTGGGATATTAAAGTGAATTACAAAACGGACATCTGGTTTATCGATACCCATGCCAAAAGCAATGGTGGCAACGATCACCTGTACATCTTCATTTAAAAAAAGGTCCTGCCGCTCTGCGCGCAACTTGCTATCCAGTCCTGCATGGTAAGCTACTGCTTTAATACCATTGGCCATCAGCATATCTGCCAGTTCTTCAGTTGTTTTCCTGTTAAGGGTGTAAATGATCCCGCTTTTTCCTTTATTCTGAGAGATAAAGCGAACGATGGAAGTAACGGTCTGCTCCTTCTTTATTTTAGGTAGTATTTCGTAATATAAATTGGGTCGGTTGAAAGAAGATATATAGATCTGTGGGTTTCTAAGTCCGAGGTTTCTTAAGATATCGCTTTGTACTTTTGGGGTAGCCGTAGCCGTTAGTGCAATCATAGGTGCGTCCGGACTGATCATTTCCATCATTTCCCGCAGGCGCCGATATTCAGGCCTGAAATCATGTCCCCATTCCGAAATACAATGCGCTTCATCTACCGCGAAAAAGGAAATATTCAGGTCCTTAAAAAACTCAATATTTTCTATTTTGGTAAGGGTTTCCGGAGCAACGTACAACATTTTCGTTTTGCCGTCAGTCAGGTCATCCTTTACTATTTTTTGTTGTCCTTTGTTCAACGTACTATTTAAAAAATGCGCCACATCATCTTTACTGCTGTAGCTTCTTACCAGGTCCACCTGGTTTTTCATTAAGGCAATTAACGGGGAAACAATAATGGCGCAGCCTTCACTGATGATTGCCGGCAATTGATAGCATAAACTTTTGCCACCGCCCGTAGGCATTATGACAAGGGCGTCATTTCCTGCCAGTAAATTTTTTATAATGACCTCCTGCGGTTCTTTAAAACCATCGAAACCAAAGTAATCCTGTAGTTGAGCGGTAAGATTGAGATTTTTTTCTTTGCTGATCGCCTTCACGGCAATTCTCTCATCTGTGTTTAACCGTATTTCTTTACCAGAACCCGGTTTTTTTTTTGCTTTTACTGTGGCCATAGCTGTCTTTTTCCTCAAGCTGGTTTTAAATAATGATAGGTGGTAAAATCCCTTACGTATGAATTCAGTTTTAACTTGTTTCAGAATTTTAAAAAGGAGAGCGAAGTTACTTCAATACGCCTGTATATTCAAATTAACGTCGGTTTCATAAGGGTTTAAGTTACTTAATTTTTCTTAAAATATCGCTACTATTGTTATTTAAAAAACAAAATGGCATTGAAGGGTTAAAACTGATGCATCAATTTAAAGAACACCTTTTGATGGATTCGAATAAATGCAAGTAAATTGTTAATATGCAATTGCGTGGCCCATCCATAAAGTGTAAATCATTTCTCCTGTATCGATACTAACGATCATTTTTCCTTCTTTATTTTGACCCAGGCGCACTGGGTAGTTAATACTCTTTTGCGTTATGAATGAATTAAAGTAGGTTTGCTGCTTCAAAAATGAGCGATCCAAAAATCATACAAACGGCACTCAGGACCATTCAAACAGAGGCGGATTCGATCAGCCGGTTGAAAGAATTTATTGATGCTGATTTTGAAAAAGCATTAGAAACTATCGCTGCTTCAAAGGGAAGATTGGTAGTAAGCGGGATCGGAAAGAGCGCTATCATAGCGCAGAAGATCGTTGCTACGCTCAATAGTACGGGTACGCCTTCGGTATTTATGCATGCCGCCGATGCCATTCATGGTGATTTGGGCATGGTGCAACAGGATGATATAATTATCGTTATCAGCAAAAGCGGGGATAGCCCCGAAATAAAAGTGCTGGTTCCGCTGATAAAAAATTTTGGTAATATTTTGATCGGAATGGTAGGCAATACGGATTCATTTTTGGCCAGGCAAAGTGAAATAATATTAAATACCACTGTTGAGCAGGAAGCCTGTCCTAATAACCTGGCACCTACCACCAGCACAACGGCACAGATGGTGATGGGGGATGCACTGGCCATTTGCCTGATGGAAATGAAGGGGTTTGATAAGGCTGATTTTGCAAAATTCCATCCTGGCGGGGCATTGGGAAAAAGGTTATTTTTAAGGGTGGCAGACCTTGCCTCTCAGAACGAAAAGCCTTCAGTCGCACCTACGGCAAGCATCAGGGAGGTAATTGTGGAAATGACCAATAAGCGCCTGGGTGTAACGGCGGTGGTGGATACTGATAATTTTATTGAAGGAATTATTACCGATGGCGACTTGCGGCGCATGCTTGAAAAAGGCGATAGTTTTGAGTTGTTAACGGCAAAAAATATTATGTCTAAAAAGCCCATTACCGTAGAGCAGGATATATTGGCGGTTGATGCGCTGGACATAATGAAAAGCAGGGACATCAGCCAGTTAGTAGTAGTTGAAGCAATGGTTTATAAAGGGATTATTCACATACACGATATCATAAAAGAAGGTATAATTTGAAGCGACCTGAGGGAGTTACGCTAAAGGGCCACTTATCATATTGTCTAAAATTCCTAAAACATATAGAAGATCATGACTAAAAATAATTACGTAGCAATAATGGCGGGTGGTATTGGTAGCAGGTTTTGGCCGATGAGCCGAACGGATTATCCAAAGCAATTTCTCGACATCTTAAATACCGGCAGAACCCTGATACAATCAACTTTTGACAGGTTTGCCTTTTTTATCCCGGTTGAGCATATTTATATTGTAACTACAGAACAGTACAAGCATATTGTTGCGGAGCAGCTTCCCGACCTGCCTGTTGAGAATATTCTTTGTGAACCATCCCGGAAAAATACGGCGCCATGTATCGCTTATATTTCTTACAAACTGCACCAGATAAATCCTGCCGCTAATTTGATTTGTGCTCCTGCTGACCATATTATTCTCGAGCCGGAAAATTTCAAAAAAACATGTCTTGAAGCCCTTCATTTTACCTCACACATAAAGGGCCTGGTTACGCTGGGCATAAAGCCAACTCATCCTAATACCGGTTACGGCTATATACAATATGAGCCTTTGGCCGTAAGTGAAAATGTTTACAAAGTAAAAACCTTTACTGAAAAGCCGGATAAGGAACTGGCTGAGACCTTTATTTCCAGCGGTGACTTTTTATGGAACGCGGGCATTTTTGTTTGGCAGATAAAAAATATCATCAAGGCCTTTGAAACATTTTTGCCGGAAATGCACGAGGTGTTCGACGCGGAAAAAAACAATTTCAATACACCGGCTGAAAAAGAAGCCGTTGAAAGGATTTACCCGCTGTGTGTAAATATTTCGATCGATTATGGCGTAATGGAAAAAGCGGATAATGTCTATATTCTTCCATCATCTTTTGGCTGGAGTGATTTGGGAACCTGGGCCAGTGCTTACGATAACCTTGAAAAGGATTATCTTGAAAACGCGGTTGCAGGGAGCAACGTAATGATCATCGATGCTACCAAAAATATCATTCATGCCGACAATAAAAAATTAGTGTTGATCCAGGGGCTGGATGATTTTATAGTAGTGGATACCCCTGACGTGTTACTTATCTGCAAGAAAAATAAAGAGCAGGCGATCAAGGAATATGTGGCGGAAGTGAAAAGGAATAAAGGAGAGAGGTTTCTGTAGGGAAGTTCATCTCAATAAATATAATTTATATTGAACCCGACAATTCAAAGCAAGCTTCCCAATATCGGCACTACCATTTTTACCATGATGAGTGTGCTGGCAGCTGAACACAAGGCCATTAACCTCGGCCAGGGTTTCCCGGATTTTATGATGAGTGAGGAATTGATCGCATTGGTGAATGCTGCCATGGAAAAAGGCAATAACCAATACGTTCATATGAACGGGCTTGTTTTGTTGCGGGAGCGGATAGCGGAAAAAATAGAAAACCTGTACACAACCAGGGTAAATCCTGAAAGCGAAATAACTGTTACACCTGGCGGTACCTATGCAATTTATACCGCGCTTACAACGGTATTGCAACCAGGTGATGAAGTAATTGTTTTTGAACCGGCCTACGACAGTTACATCCCCAACATAGAAATAAACGGCGCAACGCCTGTCCTGGTTCCACTTACTTATCCCGGCTATACAATTGACTGGGAGCTGGTAAAACAAAAAATATCCGGCAAAACAAAAATGATCATGCTCAATACCCCGCACAATCCTACGGGTAGTATTTTGGGCAAAGAAGATATTGAGCAATTGCGCGCCATCGTAAAAGATACCGGCATATTTATATTAAGCGACGAAGTGTATGAGCATTTGATATTTGATAATAAACAGCATGAAAGCATGTTGCGCTACCCTGATCTTTTAGAGAGAAGTTTTGTGTGTTTTTCGTTTGGCAAAACCTACCATTGCACGGGGTGGAAAATTGGATATTGCATCGCACCTGCGGCATTGATGAAAGAGTTTAGAAAAGTGCACCAGTTCAATTGTTTTTCCTGCAACAGCCCCGTACAATTCGCGCTCGCAGATTACATACAGCACAAGGAATCCTACCTGCAATTAGGTGCACAACTACAACAAAAAAGGGACTATTTCCAGGGGTTGATGAATCAAACAAAGTTTAAGGCATTCCCTTCATACGGCAGTTATTTTCAGATGTATAGTTATTCAGGAATTACCGAAGAAACGGAAAAAGATTTTGCCACCCGGCTCACCAAAGAATATGGTGTAGCTTCTATTCCGGCCTCAGCATTTTATGTGGCTGGTACCGATAATAAAGTATTGCGTTTTTGTTTTGTAAAAAAAGAAACGACGCTGGAAACCGCGGTAAACAGGCTTATCAAACTCTGATGAATTATTGTCTATCCAATGCTTCCTGGTTCGGGTTTTGTCCGCACAAAAGCTAAATGGTACTGTAATAATTTGAATAGCATCCACCGAATTTTACCTCGCGCAGACAAGCAATAAAATCATTAATTTTACTGACCGAAGTCATACCTGCCAAGCTCTTTTCAAATTATATTTGATCTTTAAACAGCCTCACCATGAAAAACATCGTCGTCCCGGTCGATTTTTCTACCACTTCAACCAATGCGGCTGAATTTGCCGGCAATCTTGCAGCCTTTTACGGAGCCGATATCTGGATGTATCATGCTTATGAAATTCCTATAGCGCTCAGTGAATTTGCATACCCGGTTATAGATATTGCTGAAATGCAAAAGGCTGCGGAGCATGAACTGGATCTGTTGAAAGAAAGTACATTAAGTAAACTCGATCGCCGGATCGTTATCAACACTAAAACAGAAATGAATGTACTTCAACTGGGGCTTACCAATTTTTGCAATGATATAAAACCGGACATGGTAGTAATGGGTCTTTCAGGCAAAAACGCTTTGACCAGATTAATAGTTGGCAGCAATACGATCAGAACAGTGTATGACCTGGTTTACCCAATATTGGTAGTGCCGCCCAAAGCGGAATTTATACCCGTTAAAAAAATCGGTTTCGCCTGCGAATACAGGCAGGTGGAAAAAACGACACCGGTGGCTTTGCTAAAAAAGATCGTTACCGATTTTCATGCGGAGTTACATGTACTGAATGTGGATCACCACAAGCCGTCAGATGGCAGCAAAGGCCATGATAATTTTTTGATCAATGACCTGTTAAGCGACACAAAAGCAGAATTTCATTCTATCGGGGCAGGTGAAGTAACGGATGGCATTAACTGGTTTATTGACAGATCGAAACTGGATTGGTTAGTAGTGATACCTAAAAGGCATAAGTTGCTCGAAAAGATTTTCAGGCGCAGCCATACCAATGAGTTGGTGTATCATACACATATACCCGTTCTATGTATTCACGAATAATGCATTACACACCGAATTGCTGCAGGTGATGGTCAAGGTGTTTGTACATGCTTTGGCCCCATTGCCCAGGAGTGAACTTACCAAAAAATGGGTGCGGGTATTTGGTTATACCACCTGGCCCTGCTTTATAAAATGCGTCGATCAGTTCCCTGAGAGTTTTTTTCTCCGTTTCAAATATCCGTTGGTCCTTTATCTTAAAATCAGGAGCGGTTGGTAAATTTTGTTTCCAGGGAGATTCATTGTACAACTTAGATTTAACCATCCAGCCCAATAGCCTTCCTAAAAATATACGCGGAATTTTCTTTTTGCTTAGTGGAACTTTAAATGCCTGGGTACTGTGTGCCAGCATTTGAGCCACATCCATTTTTCCCCATTTCCTTTCCGATTGTGGTGTTAGTTTATCCAGGCGCTGTATTATTTCATCGTAAGTGGCGGCATCAAATAAGTTTTTCATCTTTGATAAATTTGAATCAAGATAAAAATAAAAAGGCGTAAATAAAATTTGATGAAAAAAAACTTAACATAACCGGCTATTCGACTATGTACCCCAATTCCTTCATCCTGTTTTTAAACCTGGTGGCATTACTTACCGGAATCAATATATAAAATTGCTCTGCTTTTAGCAGGAGCGTTTTCAGTACTGCATCCTGGGCTATTAACCGCTGAAGTTCTTTAGCATCAGCAGGTATTTTGTAAACGAGGGTTTTAATTTCTACAGTGATCTTTTGTGCGTTCTCCTGCCATATTTTAAATTGGTTTTCCCAATAAACAGGTAAATTTTTTGCAATGGTTTTCTTAAACAATGCGATCTTCCGTTCGATGTCTTTCCTGCTACTGCAATCTTTTAGAAAGTGCGCATGTGTAACGTTGAACCTGTTATTGCCAGCCTTTTCAGCATAACGTGCCAGCATTACATCCAATACTGCCATATCGCCTTCTGCCAGTATCATTAGGCTATCTTCGGAAAATTGCAATTTATTATGCTGTTGCGCAATTGCAGGCTCGTAAGAGTCCGACATTCCAAGTATATAAGTACCTAAAGCGGTGAGCCTGAAATACTGAAGGCCGTCATAAGCGGAGTAAAAAGTAGTTCCAAATTTTTCTGTATTTATTCCGGCATATGCAATTTCAATGAGGCCAAAAGATGCGAGCAGAAAAATAGTGCCCTTTATGAAGGCATGGTTTACCAGCATATTGGCATCAGAGGCTGCAGGTTCTTTTTGTATATAGCTGTTGTTTGAACCTTTAATACTTTTTTCGAAATAAATCCGGTTATTCAATGCCCAACTGTTTACCGGCGCTATATTTACAAACCTGTATTGAATAAAATCTATCAAATTTTCTGCACTTATCCATTTACCAGGAGGAAGCTGTTTTAGTACTTCAAAAAAGCCATGTTCCGCATTTTTATTAAAGTCGGAATCGTTCATATAGGTCCATCCCTTAAGATGAAATAGGATGAACTGCGCGGTAAATAATTTTAAATATTGTTTGCCGAAAAGTTCTTTTATCACGGTAATGCTGTCAATATTAATATTCGGTATTTTGAAATTGAATATGAGCCCTGCCATTAACGTACTTCTTGCCTTACCTGTTGTTTCCTTTTCCGGAGTGTAGAATTCAGTAAACCCAAGATGCCGCTGTAACTTATTTATGGTTGCATCTGCGGGTCTTCCTGTAGCGGAATATTTAATACCATCCTGCATGTGATAAGAGATGAGTTTGGGCAGTTCCTGAATGATCGAATTTTCAGCTGTAAAGCGATGGGTAGTGGCAGGTATTTCATCAAGCTGTATAAAATTATAGTGGACAGGCTTTGGATAAAACTCCATTAAAATGTTTTTAAAAACAGGATGGAGGGATAAAATAAAAATACCCGGACCGGAAAAAAAATATCCGTTAGGTTTCGTTACGCTGAAAAAGTAAAACTCATTTTTTAACTCCTGTTGATAGGATGAATATTTTGCCGGAATAGTGATATCCTCATTCAAAAGCTTTCCCGCTTCTTTATCGGTCATGGCATCAACCCACAACAATTTTTCAATCAATAGCTGGATCTTCTTTGGCAGGGTTGATAAAAATTCTTCATAAATAGTTGCATTTTCAAAAACAGAAAAGCACAGCAAGGTGACCTCTGTTGCATTGAGTTGCTTTTTTGCAAGCAGCTTGTGAATGATTTGCCCGATTGCACCATCCTTTTGGGTAACAAAAAACTTTTGCAGATAATATTTTTTAACAAGCGGTAACAGCGATCTCTCAAGATGCGACTTGGTGTATAGCCGGCCTAATTGTGAGAGCTTTTCTTTTCCGATCATTGGTTGATTTTAAACTAAATATTATTGCTTTATTTAAATGCTATCCGCCCAGCATGAATTGTATATCATCCTCGCTTATTGACTTGAGCGAGGCGCTGTCAGCAGAGATGATACTATTAAATATTTCCGCTTTCTTTTCCTGCAACTGTAATATCTTTTCTTCGATGGTGCCCTGGGTAATAAGTTTGTAACTAAGCACTGTTTTGTCTTGCCCGATACGGTGGCTGCGGTCAATGGCCTGGTTTTCGGCGGCTTTGTTCCACCACGGATCAAAAATAAAGACCATGTCTGCGGCTGTAAGGTTCAGGCCCGTGCCGCCTGTTTTTAACGTAAGCAAAAATACTTTGCAATCTGCGTCATTTTGGAAACGCTCTACCAGTTGTTGCCTGTTTTTTGTAGTTCCGCTCATGGAAGCATAATCAATTCCCTGTTCCTCCAGTTTATCTCCGATAAGCTCAAGCGCATTAAGATAGTTTACAAATATTAATACTTTGTGGTTGTTGGCAAGCGCGTCGAGTAACTGCTCCATCAGTAACTCTATTTTGGGCGAATCGATTTTACCACCACTATAACTCTCAGGGGTAGACGCTATTTGCCTTAACTCATTGAGTGCCTGGAAGACAAAGAATTGGGCCTGGTGTATGCCCTTCATCGCTACCTGTTGTTCGATGGCCTCTTTATAAAATATCCTGCGCTGCTCGTATAATTTTTTTTGCGCTTCGCTCATTTCCACATACAGCACCTGTTCAATTTTATCAGGTAATTCTTTTAACACATCTTTCTTTAACCGGCGTAAAATAAATGGGTAAATCTTCTTTCTCAATTCAGCGGTTACTTCTTTATCATTGTATTTCTGAATCGGCGAAAGGTAAAACTGGTTAAAGTTTTCCAGGCTGCCGAACATGGTTGGATTAAGAAAACGAAACAGGGAATACAGTTCGCCCAAATTATTTTCTATCGGTGTTCCACTCAGCGCCAGCCGGTGTTTGCATTGCATTAACATTACTGCTTTGGAAGTTTGCGCCTGCATATTTTTTATGTTCTGCGATTCATCCAGTATGATGTAATAAAATTCTTTGTCCTTCAGCTTTTCTATATCAATACGCAGTGTGCTGTACGTGGTAAGGATAACCTGTTTTTGAAAGGCATCCTCCAGGTTACGGTGGGCGGAATAGTAAGTGTAAAAGCTTAACTGCGGCGCAAATTTTTCAAGCTCTTTTTCCCAGTTAAACAACAGGCTTTTTGGCATTACCACCAATGAAGGCTGTGTCTCCTCCGGGTAAACTGCGGCGAGTAAACATATTGCCTGTAAAGTTTTGCCCAGGCCCATATCGTCTGCAAGACACCCGCCCAATTTCGTCTCGCGTAAATAATTGAGCCATTGGTAACCTTGTTGCTGATATGGCCTTAAAGTGGCATTCAGTGCAGGTAGTTTTATTTTGGTTTGATGTAGCTTGTTAAAGCCTTCAAATATTTCTTTCGATCCTGCAAAGCCCGGACCACTTATTTTTTCATCGATCAGGTCTTCTATCAGTGGCAAATCGAAAAAAGAAATATGTGCGTTTTCTTTTTTCTTTTTAAACAGGCGTTGTAATTTTTGCATATAACTTTCATTGACGATCGCATGCGTGCCATCGCTTAAAAGGATGTACCTGTTTTTAGTGTATTGGTTTAGTGCGTCAAATAATGAAAAAGATTCATCCTGGAAATGAAGTGTTGCTTCACCTTCGAGAAAGTCGATACCATGGCCGAGCTTTAGTTCAAGCCTTGGTTTGATGGTGCTTATTTTATAGGTCCTTAATTTTTCGGCGCCCATGATCTTATAAGTAGCCAGCAGTCCGGGCAGATCCTTGTAAATAAACCCGGCGGCAATTTCACGGGGTATAATAAACATATCGTCCTGTAGTACAACATCGGTTGTTTTCTTTTTGCCCTGGCGCGGAACATGTTTATCCAGCATTTTTTCGATGGCCTGTAACGCCGCGATGTTGGATGCCTGCTCGATCGGTTTTACTTCAATTGTATTTTCCAGTTCGTTTACAGCTGCAAAATACTGAAGATCATAATCGCTTAGCAAACCCGCGTCAAGACCGGGTAGTACCTGGGCCACCCGCATAAACAACGCATCATCCGCATCAATTTTTTCAAATATCAACACCGGTGAAGTGCTGATGGAATCCTCAGAAAAAGACACCCTGTAAGCTTCGTAGTGAAGCGGGATATTTTGAACGTAGGAAAAAAATATGGAGAGAAATTTTTGTACATCACCTGTGTCCAGCAAAGTGTTAAATAAATTGACAGACTTAAAATTTTGACCAACAGGTTCCAATTCCGCAATGCGGCCGTTCACATACACGTGCGTTTCATTTATAAAACGGAAATCAGCGATTGTCTCATCCTCCGTTGTCAATTGAAGAACGGACCTGGCCTTTTTATTGTCGCCCGTATTGGTCAGTAAGAGTTTTAGCGAAGCTTTACCAGCCGGTTGCAGGGTGTTTTTATTTTCATCAACCCATAGTTTGCTTTGGAGAAGGAGGTCGATTAGAAAATCATTTTCATGTAGGTACACTTTATTACCCGGATTTTCCCAATTGACTAAGAAATCACTTCGCTGCAAAATTCCATGAATAGATTTTAGGATACTGCGCACCACACCATTGTAATGAAGGTAATCAGCATCCACCGGATTTCCCTTTTCATTTTGTACTTCTACATATGCGCCTTGTTCATCGAACAGCAAGCAAAAAACAATCGTTCCCGCTTTATCAGCGGACGCCGCATATAATGGTTGCCTTTCTTTTTTAAGGGCTTCGAACAAACGATTACCTGTCATTTTTTTTTATAAGATACAAATGTATTACCACCTGGTTTACATTTGAAAAAACTTACTAACAGTGTGAAGAATTATTCGATAGGACCTTGCTAATTGCCCGGAATTTCGATTATTTTATATTCATGCTCATCAAGAGTCGTTTTTTTATTTTCATGTTAGCCCTTCAGCCATAATCTGCCTGGAAGCCCTGCAAGGTATATAATGAACGTTTTGGAAAGATGACTTTTAACAGTTTCAAAAAAAATTACCTATCACGGTTTTAATAATTTTATAGAGTAGTTGCGGAGGATGATTTTTCACCAGAAAAACTTCCGTAAAAAACCCGGGATAATTATCCCGGGTTCAACTATTTTTTTTAAATGACAATTAAAATTCTGCACTTTTTGGATACCTCGGGAATGGTATCACATCCCTTATATTTCCCATCCCGGTTACGAATTGTACGAGTCTTTCAAACCCTAATCCAAAGCCGGCGTGCGGACAAGAGCCAAACCTTCTCGTATCAAGGTACCAGTTCAATTCTTCTGCAGGTATATTCATTTCCTGCATGCGTTCCGTTAACTTGTCAAGGCGTTCTTCTCTTTGTGATCCGCCAACTATTTCGCCGATACCCGGCGCAAGGATATCCATTGCCGCAACAGTTTTATTATCGTCATTCATACGCATGTAAAATGATTTGATCTCTTTTGGATAGCCTGTTAATATCACCGGCTTTTTAAAATGTTTTTCAACAAGGTAACGCTCGTGCTCACTCTGCAGATCAGCACCCCAACCTTCGATCAGGTATTGAAATTTCTTTTTCTTATTGTGATTGCTATCCTTCAAAATTTCAATGGCTTCTGTGTAAGTGAGGCGCTCAAATTCATTGTTCACTACAAACTCAAGCTTCTCCATCAGGCCCATTTCATTTCTTTCCTGTTGCGGCTTTTGCTTTTCTTCTTCTTCCAGCCGTTGCGCTAAAAATCCGATGTCTTCTTTATTATTTTCTATGGCGTATTTTATAATATACTTTATAAATTCTTCCGCCAAATCCATGTTGTCTTCCAGGTCATTAAAGGCCACTTCCGGTTCTATCATCCAAAACTCCGCGAGGTGCCTGGTCGTATTGCTGTTCTCCGCACGAAACGTCGGACCAAAAGTATAAATATCGCTGAACGCCATGGCCGCTAATTCGCCTTCCAGCTGACCACTTACCGTTAGGTTGGTACTGCGCCCAAAAAAATCTTCCTTGTAATTAATAGAGCCATCCTCATTTTTCGGCGCTGTACCATCCAGCGGCAGGCAGGTTACTTTAAACATTTCTCCCGCCCCTTCCGCGTCACTGGCGGTTATAATGGGTGTGTGTAAATACACAAATCCTTTGTCATTAAAAAATTTATGCACCGCAAAAGCCAAGGCATGGCGCACCCTGAAAACTGCGCCAAATGTATTTGTCTTAAAACGTAAATGTGCGATTTCCCTTAAAAATTCAAGGCTATGTTTTTTAGGCTGCAAAGGAAATTTCTCTGCATCGCTATCTCCCAGGATTTCAATGGATGTTGCCTTTAATTCCACTTTCTGGCCTTTTCCCAATGATGGAATAATTTCACCCGTGGCTTTTACGCAGGCACCTGTAGTGATACGTTTGAGCGTCTTTTCATCCAGCATACCGAGACTGGCCACTACCTGCAAATTATTATTGGTACTGCCGTCGTTCAGCGCTATAAACTGGTTGTTACGGAAGGTGCGCACCCAACCCATTACAGTTGCCTGGTAATTTGCGGTATCACTGCCCAGCAATTCTTTTATCCTCGTTCTTTTGTTAAACATATTCCTTTTTTTAAGGCTGCAAAGATAATCAGCAAATAACTAAAATGCCTGTGCTGATTTTGTTAGTCAAAAATTTTGATCTGCTCCAATTCCGTTAAACAATTAGGCGTTTAGTTACCTTAGCAAAATGAAAATAGCCTTCTTCTCTGCCAAATCTTATGATCGTGAATTTTTTGACCGGTACATTACCGACCACGAAATAATTTATTTTGAGGCACGGCTCGATCACCAGACCGTGAACCTGGTGGCCGGTTGCACCGCTGTTTGTGTTTTTGTAAATGATAAACTAAGTGCCGGCGTGATCAGCGAATTAAAAAAGGAAGGTGTTCGGCTGATCGCCCTGAGGTGCGCGGGTTTTAATAACGTAGACCTGGTAGCGGCGAAGGAAACGGGTATTCCCGTGGTAAGGGTTCCCGATTATTCACCCTATGCGGTTGCAGAACACGCACTGGCGCTCATCTTAACGTTAAACCGGAAAACACATAAAGCCTATAACCGGGTAAGGGAAGGAAATTTTTCTTTGGAAAGATTGACAGGTTTTGATTTGCATGGCAAAACTGTGGGCGTTATAGGAACAGGAAAAATCGGACAGGTTTTTTGTGATATTATACTCGGTTTTGGTTGCCGGGTGCTCGCCTTCGACCTGGTTGCGCACCAGCCGACTATGCTGAAAGGCGTCGAGTATTTGCCGCTGATAGATATATTGCATGAGGCGGATATTATTTCATTGCATTGCCCGCTAAATGAACAAACTAAACATGTGATCAATGAACAGACTATTGCTATGATGAAAGAGGGAGTGATGCTGATCAATACCAGCAGAGGCGGATTGATCGATACAAGTGCCGCTATTGATGGCCTGAAAACCGGTCGCATCGGCTATTTGGGGTTAGATGTATATGAGCAGGAGTCGAAACTATTTTTTAACGACCTCTCTGAAAACATTATCCAGGACGATGATATTATGCGGCTGATAAGCTTTCCAAATGTATTGATCACAGCTCACCAGGGATTTTTTACAGAAGAGGCATTAACACAGATAGCTCGTATCACATTGACAAACGTAGATGATTTTGAGGCAGGAAATAAGCTGGAGAACCGCGTGGTCTAAAGTCAAAATACCTACCTGTACCATTCCCAAAACCGCAACTCCGCATAATAATTAACTTGTTTTTTCGTTGAGATAAAAGCATCATAAAGAGCGTCGTTTTAGCGGGCAAACCCTTATTTACAGGCCTATCCGGGCTTAATGCCCATGACGTATTATTAACACCCTTAAAACAAAAAAATTATATTTTTAGAAAAAAACTGCGTAATATTGCGTAGGAATATTGCTGATAAGGTCTTTCCAATCATTCACTGCATCAGACAGTCCCATTCCATTAATACTAATTCTCAATTACTTTTTCAGACTTTAAGACTAGATTTTTTGAAAAAAAATCATTTCACTTTCTTATGTACGACATTTTACAACTGAACGATATGCTCGTTCCTGAGTTGCAGGATATTGCAGAGCAGCTTGCTATTCCCAATTTTAAAAAAATCGACAAACAGGACCTAATCTACAAAATCCTGGATATTCAATCAATTATGAGCGCAGAAAAGAAAAACGGCGAAGAAGAGAAACCAAAGCGTAAACGTACCCTAAAAGTTGCCCCGGCCGTTGTAGCAGAAACAGCACCTTCAGTTCCAGAAAAGCCAAAGACAGAGCCAAAACCAGAACATAAACCAGTTAAAAGAATAGACCACTCACTTGATAAAAAAAGAGGTGGTAAAAAGGTTGAACCTGAGGATGATGAGGATGATGAAGAATTGCAACCCATCACAAGTGAGCAAAGCACAATTCCTGCCGCAATAGCATCTTTATTGCAGGAAGAAGATGTGCAGCAGCAGCAACCGGAGCTGATGCAAAATGAGAACAACCAGCAAAATCAGTATGCAGGGAAACAGTACCAGCAACGCCGGGATAACCAGGTTTTTAATATTGAATTTGATGGTATCATTTTAGGAGAAGGCGTATTGGAAATGATGCCTGACGGATACGGCTTTTTGAGAAGCAGCGACTACAATTATTTATCATCTCCCGATGATATTTATGTATCGCCCTCTCAAATAAAATTATTTGGATTAAAAACAGGAGATACCGTTTACGGATCTGTTCGCCCGCCGAAAGAAGGTGAAAAATACTTTGCTTTATTAAAGGTGGAAACCATCAACGGAAAAAGCCCGGAAGAAGTAAGAGACAGGGTTCCGTTCGATTACCTTACCCCGTTGTTCCCCTTCGAAAAATTAAATTTAACTACCCAGTCAAATAATTACAGCACCAGGATCATGGACCTGTTTACACCGATTGGTAAGGGCCAGCGTGGTTTGATCGTGGCGCAGCCGAAAACGGGTAAAACCATGTTGCTGAAAGAACTGGCAAATGCGATCGCTGAAAATCACCCTGAATGTTACCTGATGATCGTGTTGGTAGATGAAAGGCCGGAAGAAGTTACAGATATGGAACGTAGTGTAAAAGCGGAAGTAATTGCTTCTACTTTTGACGAACCAGCTGAAAAGCATGTGAAAGTTTCTACCATTGCCTTACAAAAAGCGAAACGTTTGGTAGAATGCGGTCATGACGTGGTTATACTATTAGACAGTATCACGCGTTTGGCAAGGGCACATAATACGGTGGCACCATCAAGCGGAAAGGTATTGAGTGGTGGTGTGGAAGCGAATGCGATGCAAAAGCCTAAACAATTTTTTGGCGCTGCACGTAAAATAGAATTTGGAGGATCTTTAACAATTATCGCGACAGCACTTGTAGATACAGGAAGTAAAATGGATGAAGTGATCTTTGAAGAGTTCAAGGGTACCGGTAACATGGAACTGCAACTCGACAGAAGGTTGTCCAACCGCCGTATCTATCCTGCCATTGATATCGTTGCTTCTTCTACCCGCAGGGACGATTTATTACTGGATAAAGAAACCTTCCAGCGCATGTGGGTGTTGCGTAAGCACATGGCCGATATGAACCCTGAGGAAGCATTGAATACTTTGTTGAAAAATATGAAAGGAACAAAAGATAATGCAGAGTTTCTTACTTCCATGAATGGATAATATCATTAAACAGGTTTTGATAAAATAATACCGGAGCTGCTGAATTTTTCGGCAGCTTTTTCTTTTTGTATATCTTTAGTGTAATGTTTGCGTGTAAAGCAATAATGACTGCATGATCATAGCCGGCTAAAGTTTTACTTCCCTGGTTGCAAAATGCGATTACTGCTTTAAAAAATGTGTGTACACTATCAATACCGGCCAATAAAACTCCCCCCATTTATGACCGAAAAGATAATTCCGAACTATTGAAACCCGCCATTTAAAAGAAGATAATTTTTATCCTGTTAAGTCGTTTCTCAAAATAATTAAAGTAAAGTAATTGGCTGTACAAAAAATTACCATAGAACAATTTTTAACGCTGTCAGAGCATTATCCCGTATTGGATGTTCGCAGTCCGGGCGAATACATGCATGCTCATATCCCCGGCGCATACAGTTTTCCACTGTTTACAGATGAAGAAAGAAAGGTAGTGGGTACCGCTTACAAAGTTGAAAGCAGGGAAGCGGCGATAAAGATTGGCTTAGATTATTTTGGGGTTAAAATGAGGAAAATGGTTGAGGAGGCGGAAAATTTAATGAATAACAGGAAGCAGCACAGCCGGTCGGCATCCGAAAACAGCGTTCTGCTACACTGCTGGCGTGGCGGCATGCGCAGTGAAGGTGTAGCCTGGCTGCTTGACCTGTATGGCTTTAAGGTTTATACATTGAAAGGAGGCTATAAAGCATACCGGCAATGGACCAGGCTTCAGTTTCAACAAAAATACAGT